>CAYXUE010000039.1:0-4696 GCA_964467885.1 uncultured bacterium
AGGCGGCCCGGCTGCGCTACACCAGCGACGAGCGGCCTGGCTACACGAGGCGCAAGCGCGGTAAGGGGTTCACCTACCTGACGCCGGAAGGCGAGACCGTCACGGATGAACGCGTGCGGCGCCGCCTGGAGGCGCTGGCCATCCCGCCTGCTTGGAGGGACGTGTGGATATGCCGCAGTCCGACCGGGCACATCCAGGCCACCGGCTACGACGAGGCCGGCCGCAAGCAGTACATCTATCATCCGCGCTGGACCGAGGTGAGGGACGCGGTGAAGTTCGCGTCGCTGGTGGCGTTCGGCCACAGCCTGCCGCGCCTGCGGCGCCGCGTGAACCGCGACCTGAAGGGCGAGGAGCTGAACGCCCTGCGCCTGACGGCGGCCGCGGTGAAGCTCATCGACCTCACCCTGACGCGGGTGGGCAACGCGCGTTACGCGCGCGAGAACGGCTCGTACGGCGTGACCACCCTGCGGAACAAGCACGTGAAGCTGGTGGACGACACGCTGGACGTGGCCTTCCGTGGCAAGTCCGGCGAGAAGCACGAGTTCACCCTGGAGAACCGCGAGCTGGCCGAGACCCTGCGGCGATGCCAGGAACTGCCGGGTTACGAGCTGTTCCGGTACCGCAACGAGGACGGTGCCGTGTCGGTCATCGACTCGGAGGACGTGAACGACTACCTGCGGGAGGTGACGGGCACCGAGCTCACGGCCAAGGAGTTCCGCACCTGGGGTGGCAGCGTCATCGTGGCTCAGGCTCTGGCCGAGGCGGAGCCCGGGCCCGACGCCAGCCGGAAGGAGCGCAAACGGGCGGCGGCAGCAGCCGTTGAACGCGCCGCTAATGCGCTGGGCAACACGCCCACCATCTGCCGCCAGTCGTACGTGCACCCGCAGCTGCTGCAGAGCTTCCTGGCAAGTGAATTCGAGAAGCCCTATCGGAAGGCCCTGCGGGCGGCCCGCGACGCGCGGCCCCGCGAGCTTAGGCTGCACGAGGCCGCCACGCTGGCCTTCCTGGAGGCGGTCGGTCCGGAGGGCAGAACGGGTAGATAGAGCGGTACGTCTAGCCAGGAGTCCCGCTCTACGCGTCCTCATCCGGGATGGGGATGCCCTCCGCCATCAGGCGGTTGAGCCGCACGGATGCCACGCCGATCAGCAGGAGGGCAGCCACCAGACCGGCCACCCCGCCCCAACGGCCAGCGCCGCCGGGACCGCTCATCACCAGGTAGAAGGAGAAGAGCGCCAGGAAGGCGGCGGCGGAAGCGAACAGCAGCCAGCGCAGGGCGGGCGCCCCGTCAGGCAACTCCACGGTATCGAGCACGTAGCGGCCCACGGCGAAGATGACGGCGCCGCCGACGGCGCCCAGGGCCGCGCCCAGCAGCAGCCCCGCCTCCGGGAACAGAACGGTGGTCAGGAAGATCTCGACCGCGATGAGCGCCGCCACGATGCGGTAGTTGAGCATGGTGAACATCGCTAACAGGATGACAGGTTCCGGGCGCGGGGGCACGCGCCACAGGTCGAGCATGGCCGACCATGCCCGGACCTAACGGAACGATGAACACGCGCCGTACCACCGTGCAGGGTGGGACGCCCCTATACTCGCGGTCGAGATGAGGAATGCCGTCAAGGGCACCCCCGCTGCGGTTCGCAGCCCGCATACCAAGGTGCGTGCGGTGCGGCTGCTGGTCGTCCTGACGCTGCTGCCTGCCCTGTTGTCGGCCTGCCTCCGGCCACCGGAGCCCGCTAGTGGCACGCTCATGGGCACGGCGACGTTCGAGGACGGCTCCCCCGCGGCGGGCGCGACCCTCACCCTGCTGAGGGCGCCGGGCGCCGGCGCCGCCACCGCTAGGACGGGATCCGCCGACGCGGAGGGCCACTTCCGCCTCGAGCGGGTACGCACCGGCAGCTACTGGCTGACGGCCGAGATCGGGACCGAGGCCGAGGGCACCACCCACAGCGCGGTGGTGACGGGGGTCGAGATCCTGGAGGGCGAGGAGACGGTCGTGAACGCCGTGCTGTCCGAGGCGGGCGCCATAGCAGGGGTCGCGCTGCTGAGCGACCGATCGCAGGACGGCGGTGTCGAGGTCAGCATCCCCAGCACCCCCTTCTCCACCGTCACCGTCGCGGGCGGAGCCTACGAACTCTCCGGTGTGCCGGCCGGGGCCTTCGACGTGACCTTCACGGCCTCCGGCTACGCGCCCATCACGCGGTCCGACGTGATGGTGGCGAGCGGCGCCACGACCACCCTCCCCGAACTGACGCTCGAGCGGACGGCGCCGTACGCGCTGTTCACCGCACTGGTCAGCGGCAACTTGGTCGAGGTGGACGCCGCGGAGTCCTACGACGTGAGCGGCGAGGTAGTCATGTACAGGTGGGACTTCGGGGACGGCACGAGAGTGGAGGGCGGTCCCGAGCTCGTCCGGCACGTGCACCGGTACGTGGCCAGCGGCACCTACACGATCAGGCTGACGGTCATCAACGACAGGGGTTTCGCCAGCACCGCCAGCCAGGAAGTTAGCGTGACGCTGCCGCAACTACGCCTGTCCGGCTCGCCGCACACGGTGACCTTGCCGGCCGGCAGCAACGGCCACTGGGACGTGATCGTGCCCGGCGGTACGCGCGGCGACGTGCTCTACATAGAGGTCGAAGGCGCCGAGTCCATCCAGGTGCAACGGGGTTCGGACACCTTCTTCAGTACTGCAGCCGGGACCTTCAGGCTCCTGGGGCGCGGCTCGGCCTCTGCCGACGCCAGCCGGGCCGACCTACCGGGCGAACGGCTGACCCCGCAGGCCATCGCCGTGCTGCGCTCCTGCCATGGTCCTTGCGTGCTGCTCCCGGTCGGCGGCGCCACCCTCACGGTGCACAACCCCGGTCCGGTACCCAGACAGGTGATCGTCCACCTCGAGGCCGAGGCCTTCAACGACGTGAACGAGCCCAACGACCGGCCCGGGACCGCCACCGCACTGCAGCCGGGCGCCGACGGCGGCGCCATAGAGCTCGTGGGCGACGTGGACTGGTTCCGCGTGCCGCAGGGGGGTGTGCTCACCTTCGACGACCCGAGCGCGCTCGAGCTGCGGGCCAGCCTCCACGACGCGGCCGGCGCCAGGATCGGCACCCTAAACAGCGGTGTGCCCGTAAGCGTGCGCGCCGGCGACCTCGTCGAGGTGCGTTCCACCCGGCCCGAGGCGGGGCCGTCGGCGGTGAGCGCCTACTTCCTGACTCTGGAGTGAGGTAGGAAGTGGTCTTCGACCCGGGTTCAGGGCCGAGGGCGCTGCTCGGAGCCGACCGCTCGGTCGGCGACCGCGTCGAGCACGTGCAGTGAACGCCCGGCCGTCCGCTCCTCCTCCACCGCTGCGGGGCTCAGCGCCGCCTCGAGCTTGGCCAGGTACGGCGCGTAGAGGACCATGTCGAAGGGCGCCAGGGGCGCCTTGACCTCCTCGCGCAGGCGGTCGGCCAGCCCGAAGTAGCGCGCGCCCGTGAGCAGGTCGCCCAGTTCGATGGCCACGCAGCCCTGCCCCTCGAAGCAGTACGCCAGGTACCAGCGGTTGTGCAGTTCGAGCGAGTACTCGAAGCCGTCGTCCAGTAGTCGCAGCGCCTCCTGCACCTCGCCGTTGGAGAGGGTGGCGATAGCCAGATCGTGCAGCACGAGCACCAGTCCGCTCTTGTCGCCGTTGGCGCGGAATAGCGCCACGCTCTCCTGTAGCTTGCCTATCTGCTCCGCACCGAGCCCCCGGACGGCGTCGTAGCGCCACAGGTAGTGCAGCACGTGCGCCTGTCCCCACCAGTCGTCCTCGTCCCGGAAGATGTTCAGGGCCTCGCTCAGATCCCGTTCCGCGGCCCCGAACTCCTGCGTGTAGAGCGCCACCAGGCCGGAGCCCAGCAGCCCGACCCCCTCGTGGAAGCGGTCACCCTCCTCGCGGGCTATGCGGATGCACTCCCTGACCCAAGGCACCGCCGCGCTGAGGTCCGCTTGGGCGATGGCCATGGCCCCGCCCACGAAGTAGGCGCGCATCTGCAGCACGGGCGTGAGGTCGCGCACGCGCCGCAGCGCGCCCTCCATCCAGGTGCGGCCCTCCTGGTGCTGACCTCTGATCCACCAGTAGCGCCACAGGTTCCAGCCCATCTCGACCACGATGTCGACCTCGCCGTGCGAGAGGGCGCGCCTGAGGGTGGCGCGGATGTTGGCCTGGTCGCGCTCCACCAGATCCAACCAGCGCGCCTGGTCGTGGCCCAGCAGACCCTCGTCGGCCTTCCGGCTGAACTCCAGGAAGTAGTCGCGGTGCGCGCACGCCACAGCGGCGGGCTCGTCGAACTCCGGCAGGTGCTCGCGGGCGTACTCGCGGATGGTCTCGAGCTGCCAGAAGCGCGAAGCGTCGCCCTCAAGTCGGTGCCTGAGGAGGCTCTTGTCGGCCAACGAGAAGAGCACCTCTATCACCTCGGTACCGGAACCGGGTTCCGCGCAGACGGCCTCCGCCGCCTCCAGGGTGAAGCCGCCGACGAACATGCTGAGCTTGGCGAAGATCCTCTGCTCCTCGGGCGTCAGCAGGGCGAAGCTCCAGTCGAACGTGGCCCTGAGGGTGCGCTGTCTGTCGGGCAGGTCGCGGGCGCCTCCCGTGAGAACGTCAAGGCGCTTGTCGAGGCGCTTGAGCAGCGCGGCCGGGGCGAGGTACTTGACCCGCGCGGCGGCGAGTTCGATGGCCAGCGGC
>CAYXUE010000039.1:4796-6195 GCA_964467885.1 uncultured bacterium
GGCCAGCGGCTGCACCTGGTACTCGTGCTCGGAAGTTATGCGCAGGACCGATCGGCTGGTGGTGAGCACCTCCAGCCCGGGCGCGGCGGCCAGCAGCTCCGCCACGTAGGTGGCGGCGGGGAGGATCTGCTCGAAGTTGTCCAGCACCAGCAGCACGCGCTTGCCTTGCAGGAAGCTCTTGAGCGCGTCCATGGGCGGCACGCTGGCCGGCACGGCCAGCCCGAGTTCCCGCACCAGCGCGGTGGGCATGAAGCCCGGCTCCCGCACGGGCGCCAGCTGCACGAAGTAGACGCCGTCCTCGAACTCGTCCTGCAGGCGGTCGGCCACCGCCAGCGCCAGTCGGCTCTTGCCTATGCCGCCAGGGCCCATCAGCGTCACCAGGCGCACGTCCCGGTTGAGCAGCAGGTCGGCCACTTCCCGGACCTCGCTCTCACGACCCACGAGGGGCGTGGCGGGCACGGGCAGCTCCTGGGCCCTGCGCGTGGGGAGTTCCCCCGAACCGTGCTCGAAGCGCTCGGTGAGCAGGATGGCCAGGTCGTTCTCCACCAGTTCGCGCAGCTCGTCCGGTGTGGAGAACATCTTGTAGGAGGCCCTGTCGTCGTTCTCGATCTGCAGGAGGAGGTCGGCCAGGCGTCCCTCCCTCTCGGGCGCGGGCGTCTTGATGTAGATGAGTTTCGGTTTGTCGCCGCTGAGGAGGAACTCGTCCTCGAGTCCGGAGATGCTCATGCCGGGCGCCACCCAGCCGTAGCGCTGCCAGTAGATCCCCACGAAGATGTGGCTCTGCTCGAGGTAGGCGCGGTACAGCTCGCGCGGCGGGTGCGGCCTGGCGCCCAGCTCGAACATGACGGGCGCCAGCCGTAGGCGGCCCACGGCCTGCCGCACGGCAGCGCGTTCGTCGGCCAACTCGGTGAGGGTGGAGCTTACGAAGACGCGCAAGCGTTGATCGGGGGTGCGGATGGGGATGCTGGCCCTCACGGTCCGTCCCTGGCCCGTCCCAACGCCACCGCTCACTTCCGGTACTGCACCTTCGGTCACGAACATCAACACCTCGGGGTCGATCCGCATGAAGGTATCCGACTCATCGGTAAGCGCCGGTTCCATAAGCGCCTTGTCGGCACGCATATTATGGGCAAGCACCACGTGAGAAAACGACAGGGAATACGGGACTGCGTCGCGACTATAGCAGCGCGGCAGCTGGGCTGATAGGCGCCCGCCGCTCGCACGGGGTAGTCGCCTCGGGGGCGATCCACTGGCGGCACGGGATCCACCCCCCGCCGGCAGGGGGTCGAGCCCGTACGCGGTCCGTCCATCACGTTACTCATCGGCCGCTCGGTAGGGTGGCCCCCGTCGCGCCCCGAGCGGGTGGCCCGCCTTTCCCCCGGTGCCGACCGCAGCATCG
>CAYXUE010000039.1:6295-20584 GCA_964467885.1 uncultured bacterium
GCATCATCGAGGTCAGGACCGCTGCCGGGGCCGCACCCTGAGGAGGAGACATGAGCGACCTAGATACGCAACTACGCGGGAGGCCGAGTGGTTTCGCCCGCACGGCCCGCCTCCTGATGGCGGTGGTAGCAGCCGCGCTGCTCGCACCGGCAGTCATGGCGCAGGGCGCCCCTGAGGGGGCCTCCGCGGAGGTGCCGCTCGTCGCCATCGAGAACGTCAACTACTTCGACGGTGTGGAGCTCGTGGGACCGGTGACGGTGATACTCGAGGACGGCCTGATCAGCGCGGTCGGCGCCGACGTGGAGACACCGGAGAACGCCACGGTCCTGGACGGCGAGGGGCAGACGCTCTTGCCGGGCCTCATAGACGCCCACGTGCACGCCTTCACACCGCAGATGCTGGAGCAGGCCCTCATGTTCGGCGTGACCACCGTCTACGACATGTTCACGGCCGAGCAGTTCGCCGCGGCTATGCGTGAGGAGCAGGCGGCGGGCGCTGCCCACTACCGGGCCGATCTGCTCTCGTCCGGCGCGTTGGCCACCGCCCCCGGCGGGCACGGCACCCAGTTCGGACTGGACGTAAGCACGCTCACCGAGCCTTCGCAGGCCGAGGAGTGGGTGGCCGACCGGGCGGCCGCGGGCGCGGACTACATAAAGGTGATCATCGAGGACGGCCACGAGATGGACTTCTCGGTTCCCACCCTGAACGAGGAGACGGTCACGGCCGTCATAGCCGCGGCACACGACCAGGGCCTCATGGCCATCACCCACGTGCAGACGCTGGCCGCCGCCGAGATGGCCGTGCGCGCCGGCACCGACGGCCTGGCGCACATGTTCTCGGACGCCCTGCCCACGCCCGAACTGATCGAGGAGATGGTCGCCAAGGACGTCTTCGTCATCCCCACCCTGTCGGTCTTCCAGAGCGTCGGCGTGGAGGATGCGGTGGACACCAGCCTGGCCGCGGACGAGCGCATCGCGCCGTTCCTCACCCCCACCGACCTGCAGAGCCTCGCCAACCCGTACACGGACTTCCCCCAGCTGGCGTACTCCAACGCGCGCGACGGCGTCGCCATGCTGCACGAGGCGGGTGTGAGGATCCTTGCCGGTACGGACGCCCCCAACCCCGGCACCGCCTTCGGCGCCAGCATGCACCGGGAGCTGGAGCTACTTGCGCAGTCCGGGCTGACCGCCAGCGAGGCTCTGGCCGCTGCTACCTCGGTGAACGCCGACACCTTCGGTCAGGAGGGCATCGGCAGCATCGAGCCCGGCATGACGGCCGATCTGCTGCTCGTTCGCGGTGACCCCGCCAGCGACATCACCGCCACGCGCGACATCGTCGCCGTGGTCAAGGGCGGTGTCCTGGCCGACCGGGACGCGTACCGTCAGGCCATTGCGGACGCCAGGGCCCAGGCCGAGGCATCGGCCTCTCAGCAGGCCGAAGAACTGGCGGGTGAAGGCCCCGTCCTGGTCAGCGACTTCGAGGGTGGCGACACCAGCGTGAGCTTCGGGCACGCGTGGCAGCCCACCACCGACGAGCAGGCCGGGGGCAACTCCACCGCCGCCATCGAGGTAGTGGAGGGCGGCGCCAACGACAGCGGCTACGCCCTGGAGGTCACCGGCACCGTGGGGGAGCAGTTCGCGCTGCCCTGGGGCGGCACCATGTTCATGCCCGGGGCGCAGCCGTTCGGCCCGGCGGACCTCTCCAGTCGGCCCGTGCTGAGCTTCAACGTGCAGGGGCAGCCCGGCACCTACCGCGTACAACTCTTCTGCCAGAACACCGGGCAGGTCCCGCCTGAGCAGACCTTCGACGTGGGTGAGGAATGGAGCGCAGTACGCATCGACCTGAGCCAGGTCGGCGGCTGCGACGTGGCGGGCCTCATGGCCGTCATCTTCTCCGCTCAGGAACCCGGCGACTACCGGTTCTTGCTGGACGACGTGACCTTCGAGGAGGCCGGCGCCCGGTAACAGACTCCGGACAACGAGGCCGCCGGTGAGCGCCCGCCCCCGACCTGCGAAGGGGCGGGCGCCGACGCTGGAGTCGAGTCAGGGACGGCGATGGGTACAATGACGGAGGTGTTCTCGGCGACGGGTAGGTCGGCCGCCTGGCCGCCCGCGGGATGACCGTACCGCGGCAAAGGAGCGTTCGCCGGAACGGAGCGGGTAGATGCCTCAAGACGTCCTGCGCGAAGGGCCGCCCACCGAATCGGCTCACGCTGCACAACAGGACCGCCCCGGCAAGCTGAGGGAGAAGTCCGAAGGCGCGGTGGTCTCCGTGCGGGGCAGCGTGGTCGACGTGCGCTTCGGCGGCGAGCTGCCGAGCCTGCACGAGATGCTCCATGCCGGCCCAAGCAGGTCCGTGCGCCTGGAGGTGGTGGAGCAGGTCGACCCCAGCACGGTGCGCTGCCTGGCCTTCACCTCCACCAGCGGCCTCGGGCGCGGCGACGCCGTCACGGCCACGGGCGAACCGCTCCTGGTTCCCGTGGGCCCCGAGGTGAAGGGCCGTGTGTTCGACGTGTTCGGCGAGACCATCGACGGTGGGCCGCCGGTGAGCACGCGCTCCCGCTCGGAGCTGCTGCGGCCGCCCGTGAGCCTCTCGCGCCAGGCCGTGACCTCGGAGGTGCTACCCACCGGCGTCAAGGCCGTGGACGTCCTCGCGCCCATCGAGCGCGGCGGCAAGGCGGGGCTCTTCGGCGGGGCCGGCGTGGGCAAGACCGTGCTCATCACGGAACTGATAAACAACATGGCCGCCCATCACGAGGGCGTGAGCCTCTTCTGCGGCATCGGCGAACGGTCGCGCGAGGCGGAGGAGCTGGTGCGCGAGATCCGGGACGCTGGCGTCCTGGACGACACCGTGCTGGTGTTCGGCCAGATGAGCGAGCCGCCGGGCGCGCGCTTCCGCGTGCCGCACACGGCGCTGTCCATGGCCGAGTACTTCCGCGACGAGGAGCAGCGCGACGTGCTGCTGCTGATGGACAACGTGTTCCGCTTCGTGCAGGCCGGCTCCGAGGTGTCGGGGCTGATGGGCCGCCTCTCCTCTCGCATGGGCTACCAGCCCACCATGGCCACGGAGTTGGGCGAGCTGCAGGAGCGCATCACCAGCACGCAGGACGCCGCCATCACCTCCGTGCAGGCCGTGTACGTGCCGGCCGACGACTTCACCGACCCCGCCGTGGTGCACATCTTCGGGCACCTCTCCGCCTCGGTGGTGCTCTCGCGCGAGCGCGCCAGCCAGGGCTTCTACCCCGCCATGGACCCGCTGGCTTCCAGCTCCTCCCTCCTGACGCCCGAGGTGGTGGGTCCCGAGCACGCCCGCGTGGCTCGCGAGGTCCGCACGGTGCTGGCCCTGTACGAGGATCTGAAGGACATCATCGCCATGCTGGGTCTGGAGGAGCTCTCGGAGGAGGACCAGCAGGTCGTTTCGCGGGCACGGCGCCTGGAGCGTTACCTCACCCAGCCGTTCCACGTCACCGAGGCTTTCACGGGGCAGCCGGGCCACACGGTGGCGCTGGCCGACGCGCTGGCGGACTGCGATCGCATCCTCAGCGGCGAGCTGGCTCACGTGCCCGAAAGCGAGTTCTACATGATAGGCACCCTGGCGGAGGCCGGCATATGAGGCTGCTCCTGACCGTGCCGTCCGGCACGCTGGTAGACCAGGCCGTCACGCGCGTCAGCGCCGAATCCACGCATGGCTCCTTCACCATCCTGGAGCGCCACGCCGACACCGCCCTTCTGATCGTGCCGGGGCTGCTGGCCTTCCACGACGAGGCGGGTCATGAGACGTTCTCTGCCGTGGATCACGGTGTGCTGGTCAAGGTGGGAGAGCAGGTGCGGGTGGCGTGCCAGCGCGCGGTCGTGAGCGGCGACCTGGGCAGTGCGGAGGCGGCGGTGCGCTCGCGCTACCTGGTGCAGGACGAGGACGACAAGCGCGCGCGCACGGCGCTGCTCAGGCTGGAAGCCGAGATCCTGCGGCGGGTCGGGGAGTTGAGGCGCTGACATGCCAGCCACTCACCTGCCAGAGGGACATAGGGACGACGCGCCCGCGGACACGCGCGAAGGCACGGGCCCGGGCGACGACCTGGCTGGGACCGTGGGCCGCAAGGAGGCGCGCAAGCAGCGCGCCCGCGCGGCGGGTCGGAGGCCCCTGGGGTACGGCCTCGGCATGTTCGGCATGGTGGGCTGGTCGGTTGCCATCCCGACCGTGCTGGGCATCGCGCTGGGCGTCTGGCTGGACACGCGCACTACGACCGGTTACTCCTGGACGCTGATGCTGATGATCGCCGGCCTCGTGCTGGGCGGCGTAAACGCCTGGTACTGGGTGAGCAAGGAGTCGGAAGACGATGGGTGAACGGCCCAGGGGAGGAGGAGCATGGACTTCGTAGCGCTGGGGCTTGGCTTCCTCGCCGGCCTGGTCGTGGGCGTCCTCTACCTGGTGGCCCTCTGGCTCACCGTGAAGCGCGTGACGCGCACCGGCAACCGCTCCCTGCTGATAACCAGCTTCCTGGCGCGCGCCGCCGTACTGCTGCTCGCCTTCTACGGCCTGCGGGGCTTAGGGTTGCAGGGCCTGATCGCTGCGCTGATAGGCTTCATCGCCGCCCGCTGGCTCATGACGCGCCTGCTGGGTCCCTCCGCCCTGGCCGGTGAGCGGGCGCCCGGCGCGGAGCCCCAGGAGGAGGTGCAGCCGTGACCCTCTCCCCCGACGAGATCGTCTACTTCACGCTGGGGCCTCTCAAGGTCAGCGCCACCCTGGTGTTCACCTGGGTCACCATGGCGGTGCTCGTGCTGCTCAGCTGGCTGATTACGAGGAACCTGCGGGTCTCCGGCGCCGTCTCCGGCCCGCAGCACTTGGCCGAAGCGGTGGTGGAGTTCCTGGTGGACGAGATCGAGGGCACCATGCAGTTCGACGCCCGGCCTTACCTGCCGTTCCTGGGCACGCTCTTCCTCTTCATCGCCATGTCGAACGTGCTGAGCATCTTCCCCGGTTTCCAGCAGCCCGTGGGCTCGCTGACCACCACCGCGGCGCTGGCACTGGCGGTGTTCCTGGCCGTACCGGCGTTCGGCATCGCCCGCGTGGGTTTGGGAAGGTACCTGAAGAGCTACCTGGAGCCCACGCCGTTCATGCTGCCCTTCACCATCCTCGGCGAGGTCACGCGCACGCTGGCGCTGGCGGTGCGCCTCTTCGGCAACATCATGAGCGGCACGGTCATAGCGGCCATCCTGCTCTCCATCGCCCCGCTCTTCTTCCCCGTCATCATGCAGCTGTTCGGGCTGCTGATAGGCGTGCTGCAGGCGTACATCTTCGCGGTGCTGGCCATGGTCTACATAGCCTCGGCCGCTTCGGAGAGTGACAGAAGGATCGAGGGCCGCGGCGGCCAGAACGCCGCCCGGCCGCTGATAGAAGGAGGAACTGAATGACCGACATGGCACTGATCGGCATGGCTTCCGTGATCACGGCAGGTCTGACGGTAGCTATAGGATCGATCACCAACGCGCTGGGGCAGTCGCGCGCCCTGGCGCAGGCGCTGCAGAGCATGGCGCAGCAGCCCGACGAGTCGAACTCCATCACCAGGACCCTCTTCGTGGGCTTGGCCATGGTGGAGTCCACGGCCATCTACTGCTTCGTCATCTCGCTCATCCTCATCTTCGCCAACCCGTTCTGGGGCTCGGTGGCCGGAGGGTAAGTAGCGCGTGAGCTTCGACTGGTTCACCTTCGTGGCGCAGCTCGTCAACTTCGGGCTGCTGCTCCTGCTGCTGCGCATCTTCCTCTACAGGCCGGTGCTGAACCTGATGGAGGAGCGCCAGCAGCGCCTGTCGCGGGCCTGGGACGACGCCCGGGAGGCGGAGGAGCAGGCCCGGGCGGAGGCGGAGCGACTGGCGGCCGTGCGCGCGGAGCTCGAAGACACGCGCCGCGAGCGGCTACAAGAGGTCGAAGCGGAGGCCGACGAACTGCGGAGCATGCGCCTGGCGGAGGCCGCCGCCGCGGCGCGCCACGAGCAGGCGCGCCAGAGCGCCAGGCTGCGCGCCGACGGCGAGGCGCTCGTCACGGGTCTGGTGGAAGAGAGCGCCACGGTGCTGCTACGTGAGCTGGACGAGGCGCTGGGCGACCTGGCGGACAGTGGCCTGGAGGAGCAGGCCGCGCGCCGGTTCGTTCAGCACCTGGACGCCCTGCCCGAGGAGCAGCGGGCACAGCTACGGGCAGCCACGGCGCCGCCCGTCATTACCACCGCCCTGCCGCCGGAGCCGGGAACCCGGGATCTGTTCGAGGACGCCGTGCGCAGGTTGACGCCGGGTGGTGCAGCGCCGCGTTTCGAGGTGGACCCTCAGCTGCTCTTCGGCGCGGCCTTGACAGCGGGCTCCTTACGGGTGGAGGCGTCGGGCCGCCGCCGGCTGGCCGCCCTTCGGAGCGCGTTCGAGGACGCCGTGGCCCACGCGGTGCGTGAGGCGAGTGCGCGCTCTGAAGCCGAGCCGGACGGGCGATCCGGGGCCGCTGGTACGGAAGGGAGTGGGAACGGTGCCTGACCGCCCGAACAGCGACGAGCTGGAGCGAGCCTCTCCCAGCGGCCAGGATGACGCCAACGGTGGCGGCGCGAGCGGCCTGCCCGGCCGCGTGGTCGACGGGGTGCGTCGGCTCGACGCCGCCCGGAAGGGCGTGAACGCAGGGCTGGAGGTGGAAGAGCTCGGCACGGTCGAGGCGGTCAGCAGCGGCGTGGCCATGGTGGCTGGACTACCGGGTGTGGCCGTCGACGAGGTGGTGCGCTTCGGCAACGGCCAGCTGGGCGTGGCCACCGACCTGAGGGAGGACCTGCTGGGTGTGGTGCTGCTGGGCTCACCGCAAGGCATCGAGGCCGGCACCGAGGTGGTGCGCACCGGCCACGTGCTGGACGTGCCGGTCGGTCCCTCACTGCTCGGCCGGGTGGTGGACCCGCTCGGAGCGCCGCTCGACGACCTGGGTCCTGTGACGAGCGCAGCGCGGCTGCCCGTGGAGAGGCCCGCCACCCCCATCTTCGAACGCGACCCCGTGACGCGACCGCTGCAGACGGGCATCAAGGTCATCGACGCGCTCTTCCCCATCGGCCGCGGTCAACGGGAACTGATCGTGGGCGACCGGCAGACGGGTAAGTCGAGCGTGGCGCTGACAGCGGTGCTGGCGCAGCGCGGTACGGGGGTCAAGTGCATCTACTGCAGCGTTGGTCAGCGCGGCGCCCAGGTGGCGCGCACGGTGGCGACGCTCGAGCGCAGCGGCGCGCTGGAGTACACCACCGTGGTGGTGGCGGCCGGCCACGAGCCGCCCGGCCTGCGCCAGATAGCGCCGTACGCCGCCACCAGTATGGGCGAGGCCCTAATGGAAGCCGGGCACGACGTGCTGGTCGTCTACGACGACCTGACGCAGCACGCCCGCGCCTACCGCGAGCTCTCCCTGCTGCTGAGGCGGCCGCCGGGTCGCGAGGCGTACCCCGGCGACGTCTTCTACCTGCACGCCCGGCTACTGGAACGCGCCACGCAGCTCTCGCAGGCTCGCGGCGGCGGTTCGCTGACGGCGCTACCGGTGGTGGAGATCCAGGAGCGCGACCTCTCCTCCTACATCCCTACCAACCTCATCTCCATCACGGACGGTCAGATCGTCCTCTCGCCCGACCTGTTCGCGCGCGGCGTCCTGCCCGCGGTCCACATCGGCCTCTCCGTCTCGCGCGTGGGCGGCAAGGCGCAGCTGCCCGCCCTGAGGGCCGTGGCAGGCAGGGTGCGCCTCGAGTACGCGCAGTTCGAGGAGCTCGAGCGCTTCGCGCGCTTCGGGGCCGACGTGGACGAGGCCACCCGCGCCACTCTCGTACGCGGCAGGCGCATCCGCGCGTCCCTAGCGCAGGGCGCGCTCGAGACCGTGCCGGCCGGTAGCCAGGTGATGCTACTGCTGGCCCTGGGGGCGGGGTTGATCGACCCGGTGAGCCCGCAGGACCTGCCTCGGGTGGAAGCGCGGATGCTGGAGGCGGTGGCAGCGGCGCATGGCCCGCTGCTACGTCGCCTGGAGGAAGGAAGTCCGCTGGAAGAGGCCGACCGTGAGGCGCTGCTCGCCACCGCTCAGCAGGCCGTGAGCGCTTCGGCCGGCGCCGGAGGGGAGGCGTAGCGGTGGCGGGCACCGGCACCATCAAGCGCCGGCTGGAGACAGCCGAGACGCTGCAGGGCGTGGTGACCACCATGAAGACGCTGTCGGCCGCGCGCATCACGCAGTACCGGCGCGCGGTGACCGCGCTTGACGCCTCAACCAAGACCCTGGAGCTGGCGGTGCAGGCCGTGCTGCAGCTCCACCCGGAGCTGCTCACGGTGGTGGCCGAACCGCGGAACGCGGCCGTGACGGCCATAGTGCTGGGCTCGGACCGCGGGCTCTGCGGACCGTTCAACGAACGCATCGCCCGCCACGCGAGCGGCCTGCTGGCGGACAGGGCCGACCGCGAGCAGCTCAGGGTGCTCACCGTGGGCCGGCGGGTGGAATCGCGCCTGAGCGCGCTGGGTTACGCCTCCGACGCCTCCGTGCGTCCGCCCGGGAAGATGGACACCGTGGACGCCGCGGTGGTGGAGGTGCTGGCGCACGTCGATCGCTGGACGGAGGAAGGCCGCGCGGGGCGGATCTACCTGGCCTATAACCGGCCGACCCGCGGCGCGGCGTACGAGTCGCTGGCGTACCGCCTGGTGCCGGTGGACCGGCGCTGGCTGGGGGACTTACAGAGCCGCCCTTGGCCTACCAACCGGCTGCCCATGCAGCTGGGCGATGCCCGGGCGCTGCTACGGGGCCTCGTGCGACAGTTCATCGCCCATGCACTGGTCCAGGCGTTCGCGGCCTCGCTCTCCAGCGAGAACGCAGCGCGCCTTGCCTCGATGGACGCCGCTGAACGGAACGTGGAAGAGCGCCTGGCCCAGCTGGAGACTTCATACAGGCAGGCTCGGCAGAACGCCGTAACGGCGGAGCTGCTCGACATCCAAGCAGCGTTCGCGGCCACCAGCTGAGCACAATTCACGCCCCGAGAGCACCCGCCCGGCATGAGCCGGCAGTGAGCCAGCTATGAGCCGGCCATGAGGTGCTTAAAGCCAGCGCCGCCCTCACAGACACGCTTCAGCCGCCCTTCTATCCTGCCGACACGGAGCACCCGACGAGGCCACCCGCCTCGAGTGCTCTGCACGGACCGGAAGCGAGCGAACGTGGCTCGCCGGTCGGAGGGGTCCTAGCGAGCCCCCACCGCCACCGGACGTACACCGCCCGCTCACCGCATCCGCGGGCGACCACCTCCCCTGCCGGGACAGGTGCTCCGCGGATCCGAGCGAAACAGTTGAAAGGTTAGGAGGACCGAATGCACCAGGACTCAAAGACCGGTGAGATAGCAGTACGTGCGTTACCGCGACTGGTGACGAGACTCCACAAGCTCGTTGCCGCACTCCTTCTGGTCGTAGCTGGCAGCGCCTTCGCTCTGGACAGCTCGGACGAACAGACGGTGCTTCAGGCACTGCAGGAATCGGGCGAGTTCAACACCTTCCTCGCCCTCGTCGAAGAGGCCGGCCTCAGCGAGACGCTGCAGGGGCCCGACCCGGTGACGGTACTGGCACCCCCCGACTCCGCTTTCGAGGAGCTGGGTGAATCCGCGCGCGGCGCCCTGCAGCCCGGCGGCCAGCAGGTGACCGCCGCCGTGAACGGCATGATCATCTCCGGCGCCTACCTGCTGAACGAGATCCAGGACGCCGCCGATGGCGGCATCGCCCCACTCTCGGGTGAGGCCTACGTGGTGGAGACCACCGCCGGCGGCCTGACCGTCAACGGCGTCGGCTTCAACGCCACGGACGTGGACAACACCTACAGCAACGGTGTCATCCACGTGACGAACAGGGTGCTCCTGCCGGCCGAGTTGCGCGCCGTCGACGATGCCGAGCGCGAGGCTGCCACGGAGACCGCGCCTGCGGACCCCGCCGCGCCGGCGGACCCGAACGATCCGGACCGCACGGACGGAGCGGCTCCGCCCGCCACCACCACCGATCCGGTGGCTCCGAGCACGCCCATGGCACCCGCGGTCCCCCCGACCGCCGCGGCGGAGCCCGAAGTGACCACGGCGTTCGTGCGCGTGGTGCAGCTCTCGCCCCAGACCAACGTCAACGTGGTTCTCACCCCGCAGGAGGAGGGTCTGACCCCGGTAGACATGAGCGGCCTGGAGTACGCCACCGACTCGGGCTATCAGGCCATCCAGCCGGGCAGCTACTCCATCACCACCACTGCGCAGGAGGGCCAGAACGCCCTGTTCGATCCTCCCACCGAGTCGTTCAGCGCGGGTAACTACTACACCGTGGCCATCACCGGCCTGGTCGTGCCCGCCGAGGAAGCCGCCGAAGACGAGAACAACGAGGGCTTCATGGGCTGGTTGAACAACCTGTTCGGCGGCGACGGTAACCGTGACGCTCTGGCCATCACCGCCACCACCTACCAGGACGAGGTGCGCCGCGACGTGCGCAACGACGATGCACAGGCCGCCGACGGCGCCCAGGAGCCCGTGGACACGCGCGTGCGCATCATCGACGCCGCGCCCGGCTCGCCCGCGTTCGACGTCGTGGTCATCACCGCCGAAGGCGAACGGAACGTCATCGCCAACGACATGACCTACGGCGACGACAGCGGCACCCAGACGCTGGATCAGAACATCACCGGTATGGAACTGACCGCGGCCGACAGCGAAGCGGTGGCCGTGGACCTCTCCGGTCATCTGCCGTTCAGCAGCGACGCGACCATCTTCATCATCGGCACCTCGTTCGAAGGTCTGCCCTACGACGTGATGGTCCTGCCCAACGGTCCGGCTGCCGGCAACGGTACGGCGGATCAGCAGTGAACCCACACTCCCACTCCCACTTACGGGAGACGGAAGGAGAGCAGCATGGATAGGAACGGCATGAACGACATGAACAGGAACGGCATCAACGATCGCGACGAGCGCACCGAGGTGGTAGCTGCGCTGTTCGGCAGCACGTCCCAGGCCATAGCGGCCCTGGAGGACCTGGCGGCCAACGGCTTCGACCGCAGCCACATCAACCTCATCGCCAACGACGTCGAGGGCAAGTACAGCATGTACTTCGATGACGACGGCAACTACATCGCCGCTGAGGACGACAACACGACCGCTGGCGAAGGCGCCGCCGCGGGTGGCGGCATCGGGGCGCTGCTAGGCGGCGCAGGCGGCGTGATCGCCGGCCTGGGCCTCATCGCCATCCCCGGCATCGGCCCGGCCCTGGCCGCAGGACCGATCGTGGCGGGGCTGGTAGGCGCCGGCGCCGGAGCCGTGGCCGGCGGCCTGGTGGGCGCCATGGTCAACGCCGGCATGCCCAAGGAGGACGCTGACCGCTACGCCGAAGGTGTTCGCCGCGGGGGCACCCTGTTGCTCCTCCGGGTGCAGCCGGGCGAGCGCGCGCAGGACGCTCACCGCATCCTCAACTCGCACGACCCGCTCGACCTGGACGACCGCTCCCGCCGCTGGCAGGAGTCGGGCTGGCGCGGATACGAACCCGACGCCGCGCCCCTCACCCGGCAGGAGATCATCCGCGAGAGGGACGACTGGCGCGTCTGATAAGTGCCGGGCGCGGCAGCGCCAGCAGTAAGCACGCCAGCCGCGGGCCGGGCACTTTCGCCCGGCCCGCGGTCATGTCCACGTGGCCCTTCCGCACCGCTGTCCGGTCCGCCGACGCCTGCTAGCGATCAGCCTGTAGCACGGATGCGGGAGTCGCCTGTATTCGAACATTGCAGCGGGGCCGCCCGGCGTTCGTAGAATGCTGAAGCCGTCCTGGACGGCAGTAGCACCATCTCTTGTCACTCTCTAGCCACGGAGGAACGATGCGTAAGATCACGACACTTCTGCTAACCCTGGCCCTGGTTCTCCTCATCGGGGCTCCTCAGGCGCTGGCGCAACGCCTGACGATGGCCCAGGTCTCCAACCCGGTGACCCTGGACCCCAACCGCACCTTCAACGGGCTCTCCTTCTCCATCACCAACCAGGTCTACGAGAACCTGGTGCACTTCGGTTCGGACGGCTCCATCCAGCCCCGCCTGGCCGAGAGCTGGGAGTTCACCCAACCCAACGTGCTGGAGATGAAGATCCGCGAGGGCGTGACCTTCCACGACGGCACCCCGCTGAACGCGGAGGCCGTGGTGGCTTCCATCGAGCACTTCCTCGACCCCGAGGCCACCAACCCCGGACGCTTCGTGCTCACCAGCCTGACGGACGTGCGGGCCACTGACGAGTACACGGTGGAGCTCGAGACCGGAACGCCGTTCGCACCGCTGCTGGCCCACCTGGCCCACCCGGTTGCAGCCATCGTTCAGGCGGAACTGGGCGAGAGCCTGGAGCGCAACCCCGTGGGCACCGGACCCTTCCGCTTCGTCTCCTGGGAGCAGGACGCCGAGGTGGTGCTGGAAGCCAACCCTGACTACTGGGGCGGCGAACCAGCCATCCAGCAGTTCGTAATGCGCATCATCCCCGACGTCTCCACCATCATGGTGGAGCTGCGAAGTGGGGGCGTGGACGCCTACTACGGCATCCCCGCCGACAGCTTCAACTCCATCGCCAACGCCCCCGGGCTGGAAGCCGAACGCTTCCTCGGCTGGGGCAGCAACTACGTCGGATTCAACCTGGAGAACCCCAAGCTGCAGGACGTGCGTGTGCGCCAGGCCATAGCTCACGTGATCGACAAGGAACTGATCGGCGAGATCGTCAACGGCCTGCCCGCCGTGGCCGCGATCCCGCCCACCGTGGCGCACGCGGCCGAGGACCTGCAGGAGCCCTACCCGTACGACCCCGAGCGCGCCCGCGAGTTGCTCGCCGAGGCCGGCGTGGAGGGCCTCGACCTCCGCATCGACGTCTACACCGACCCCACCCTGGAGACCATCGCGCAGATCCTGCAGGCCGAACTGGCCGACATCGGCATCGACCTGGAGATCCGCACGCAGCCGTACGCCGCCTACGCGGAGGCCGTACTGCAGGACGACCTCGAGCTCTACGCTTCGGGCTGGGGCACCGTGACGCTCGACGCCGACTACGCCCTGTACGGCTTCCTCCACCCCAGTGAGAGGGACGGCGGCAGCAACACCAGCAACTTCGTCGACGACCACGTGACCGAGCTGCTCGAGGAAGGGCGCAACAACCCGGACCCGGAAGTGCGGGAATCCGCCTACCACGAGGTGCAGGAGATCATCCTGGAAGAGGTGCCGTTCGTGACGGTGAACTTCCCTCTCTCCACCTTCGCCAAGACCAGCGCCCTGCAAGGCGAGAACATCGGTTTCTCGGTCATCAACCTCGACCTGCGCGACGCCACTCTGAACCGCTGAGGCTCTCGACCTTGTCTAGCCTGGGAGGCTGATGCTCAGGTACGTAACCGGACGCCTGCTCGGCCTGTTACCGGTCCTGTTGGGCGTCACAGTTCTGGTCTTCGTGATGTTGAGGATCGCCCCCGGCGATCCTCTCATCGCGCTGCTGGGTGAGGAGTCGCAGGGCATCAGCCGTCAGGCGCTGGAGGAGATGCGCCAGCAGTACGGCCTCGATGCCAACCCGGTGAGCCAGTACTTCACCTTCCTGGGCGGCGTGGTGCAAGGCGACCTAGGCACCTCCGTCAGGACGAAACAGCCGGTGGTGCGCGAGATAGCCTCGCGCCTGCCGGCCACTCTCCTACTGGCCGGCGCCGGCATCACCATCTCGCTGGTCCTCGGCCTGACGCTCGGCATCCTCGCCGCGGTCTACCGCCGGACCGTAGTGGACTACCTCGCCATCGTGGTGGCGTTAGCGGGCGTCTCCGTACCGGTCTTCTGGTCCGGCCTCATCCTCATGCTCGTCTTCGCGCTGCAGCTCGGCTGGCTGCCCGCCTCCGGTTACGGCACCTGGCGGCACCTGGTGCTGCCGGCCACCGCCATCGGCTTCGCCTCCTCCGCCATCGTTGCTCGCGTGACGCGCAGCAGCATGATCGAGGTGCTGCGCGCCGACTACGTGCGCACGGCTCGCGCCAAGGGCGTCGGCGAGCGGCGCGTGAACCTGCGTCACGCCCTGCGCAACGCCATGCTGCCCATCATCACGGTCATCGGGCTGCAGTTCGGTGGTCTGCTGGGCGGCTCCGTACTGACGGAGACCGTTTTCGCCTGGCCGGGCATCGGCCGGCTGGTGGTCGACTCCATCCGCGCGCAGGACGCGCCCCTCGTGCAGGGCACCGTGCTGTTCATCGCCGTTGTCTTCATCGTCATCAACCTGCTGGTGGACCTCTCCTACGCCCTGCTGAACCCGAGGATCCG
>CAYXUE010000040.1:0-20372 GCA_964467885.1 uncultured bacterium
AGGATGCCGTTGGCGTCGAGGTCGTAGGTGATCTCGACCTGCGGCACGCCGGCGGGCATGGGGGGGATGCCGTCCAGCTGGAAGCGACCGAGCAGCTTGTTCTGCGAGGCCATGGAGCGTTCGCCCTGCAGCACCACCACTTCCACGCCCGTCTGGTTGTGGGCAGCCGTGCTGAAGGTCTCGGACTTACGCACGGGCACGGTGGTGTTGCGGTCGATGAGCTTGGTGAAGACGCCGCCCTTGGTCTCGACGCCGAGGCTGAGGGGGGTGACGTCCAGCAGCACGATGTCGTCCACGGTGCCGGTGAGGACGCCCGCCTGCACGGCGGCCCCGAGGGCGACCACCTCGTCCGGGTTGACGGACTGGTTGGGCTCCTTGCCGAGGATCTCCTTGACGATGTTCTTCACGGCGGGCACGCGGGTGGAGCCGCCGACCAGGATGATCTCGTCGATGTCCGAGGCGCTGAGCTTGGCGTCCTTGAGCGCCTGCTCGAGCGGTCCGCGCACGCGCTGCAGCAGCGGGGCGACGAGTTCCTCGAACTTGGCGCGGGTGAGCTTCTTCTCCAGGTACAGGGGTGCGTTCGAGCCTGGGTCCATGGCGATGAAGGGCAAGCTGATGGTGGTCTCAGGCAGGCCGGACAGCTCGATCTTGGCCTTCTCGGCCGCCTCGATCAGGCGCTGGAGCGCCTGCTTGTCCTTACGCAGGTCGACGTTGTACTCCTTCTGGAACTCGTCGGCCAGCCACTGCACGATGGCGTGGTCCATGTCCGAGCCGCCCAGGTGGGTGTCGCCGCTGGTGGAGCGCACCTCGAACACGCCGTCGCCGACTTCCAGGATGGAGACGTCGAACGTACCACCGCCCAGGTCGAAGACCAGGACGGTCTCGTTGCCCTTCTTCTCCAGGCCGTAGGCCAGGGCGGCTGCCGTGGGCTCGTTCACTATGCGCAGGACTTCCAGGCCGGCGATGCGCCCGGCGTTCTGCGTGGCCTCACGCTGCGAGTTGTTGAAGTACGCGGGCACGGTGATGACGGCCTGGGTGACCTTGGTGCCCAGGCGCTCGCCGGCGTCGTCAGCCAGCTTGCGTAGCACCATGGCGGAGATCTCCTCGGGCGTGTACTGCTTGCCCTCCACCACGAAGCGCACACCGCCGTCGTCGCCCTTGACGACTTCGTACGGGGCGCGCTCTGCTTCGTGCTCTATCTCGTCCCAGGTGCGGCCGATGAAGCGCTTGATCTCGAACAGCGTTCCTTGCGGGTTGAGGACCGCTTGGCGCTTGGCCACTTGGCCGACCAGGCGCTGATCTCCCTTGAAGGCCACGACGGACGGCGTGGTGCGGTTGCCCTCTGCGTTCACGAGAACTACCGGCTCGCCGCCTTCCATGACCGCGATGACGCTGTTGGTGGTTCCCAGGTCGATTCCTACTGCTTTTGCCATGATCCAGGCTCCTCGTTCGGTGGGGTGTGTGGCCGGCGCCGCGGTCGACGTTGGTGCGGCGTTACGGCGCGCTCTGGAGCGGCTACCTCGCCTTGGCCAGCTCCCTCTCGGGCGGGCCGGCCGCATGAAACATGAGCGGGCTCGGAGCAAGCTCCAACTAAGCCGCAGTATAGCCGTTCTGGTCACCCATTGTCAATTGATGTGAGTCTGGTCGTATCAACTTTTGTGGAAGCGCCGAGCGGGCGCCGACGGAAGGCCGCCTGGCGACCGTCCGCGAGCACTCTAGCATCCGGTAGCATCCGGTGAACGCGAGTCGTACCGTGCGCCAGGCGCCCGAGGGAGCGTGCCCGGCACCACCGGTAACGGTCGACGCAGGAGGTTCACTGATGCTCTATGTGGTGATAGCGAAGGACGGCACGGACGCCGACGCCCCCGCCAGACGCGCCGGGGCGCGCGAAGCGCACCTGCAGGTCGCCAGCCAGCTGCACGAGGACGGGCGCCTGGTCACCGGCGGGGCGCTGCTGGACGACTCCGGCAACATGATCGGCTCCATGCTGCTGCTCGACGTAGACAACGAGGAGGAAGCGCGCCGCTTGCTGGAAGACGACGTCTACAGCCGCTCCGGCGTGTGGCAGGAGATCCAGGTATGGCCGTTCAGGAAGGCGTTATGAGGTACTGAGCCTGAGGGTCCGAGCCTGCGGTCGTGCTCGTCAGTCGGCCGCGAAGGGCACGAGGCGCCCCTGCGGCACGTCGACCAGTCCCTGGTCGGTGAGGCGCAGCTCAGGCACGACCGCGAGGCCGAGGAAGCTCAGCGCCATGTAGGGCGACGGCAACCGGCAGCCCAGGCTACTGGCGGCGTCGTCCAGGGCGTCCAGCGCGTCGCGCGTCGCGGCCAGCGATCCGTCCGTCATGAGCCCACCCAACGACAGGGGCAGCTCGGCCAGCACCCGGCCGTCCCGCACGGCCACGAAGCCTCCGCCCAGCTCCTCCAGGCGACGGGCCGCCGCCAGCATGTCAGTGTCGGAGGCGCCCACCAGCATGAGGTTGTGGTGGTCGTGACCCACGCTGGAGGCCAAGGCCCCGGCCCGCAGTCCGAAGCCCCTAACCAGTCCCACGGCCACGTTGCCGTTCTTGCCGTAGCGCTCGACGCAGGCGAGCTTGAGCAGGTCCCGGTCGGGGTCGGCCATCACGGCCCCGCCCTCCACCGTGGGGTCCAGGGTGGTCTGCTCCGTGAGGATGCTGTTGGGCAGGGCTATGACGCAGCGCACGCTGCCCCCGGGCGCCGGTAGGCGGAAGGAGTCCGGCGTCAACTCCGGCAGACGCACGGTGCCATGGAGGGAATGGCCATCGCCAGGGGCGTTCTCGTCGATATGGCCCGGTTGCACCGTACCGTTGCGGGCGACAACCGCGCCGTCCTTGAAGACGGTAGTGGGCTCGAACGTTGAGAGGTCGGGCACCACGGACAGGTCGGCGAAGTAGCCGGCCGCCACCGCGCCGCGGCGCGGCAGGCGGTAATGCAGCGCCACGTTGAGGGAGGCGCAGCGCACGGCGTAAGCGGGGTTCACCCCTGCCTGCACGGCGCGCCGCACCAGCAGGTCCACCCCGCCCTCGGCCAGGAGGTCATGGGGCAGGCGGTCGTCCGTCACGAAGCCGATGCGGTCGCCGTGCCGCTCGTGTACCAGTGGCATCAGCGCGTCCAGGTCCCGAGTGACGGAGCCCTCGCGGATCATCAGGAACGCCCCCGATCGCAGCTTCTCGAGCCCCTCCTCCATGACGGTGGACTCGTGATCGGAGCCCACGCCACTGGCCAGGTAGGCCTGCAGGCCGGCGCCGCCCAGGCCCGGTGCATGCCCTTCGACCGTCAGGCCCCTCTCCTCGCCCAGGCGCGCCTTGGCCAACGTTGGTTCGTGCCCCTCCAGCACCGCGGGGTAACTCATGAGCTCGGCCACACCTACCACGCGTGGATGGGCCATGAGCCGCTCCATCTCCGGCAGGTCGAACCGAGCACCTACGGTCTCGAAGGGACTGGACGGTACGCAGGAGGGCACGGTGACCCAGACGTCGAACGGCAGCTGGTCCGTGGCGGTGAGCAGCCACCTGACCCCCTCCTCGCCCGCCACGTTGGCTATCTCGTGGGGGTCGCACACCGCTCCGGTGACGCCCCGCGCCAGGACGCCGCGGGCGTACTCGGCGGCGCTGACCAGGGAGGACTCTATGTGGACGTGCCCGTCTATCAGTCCGGGCACAACGGAAGCGCCGTGGAGGTCCATCACCTCCACGGCGCTGCGGCGGCGGGCCTCGGCCGCGCCGTCATCGGGATCGAAGATGCCGGCTATGAGCCGGCCGGCCAGCAGTACGTCGGCCGCGTGGATCTCGTTGGTGAAGACGTTGACCAGCCGTCCGCCGGCCAGCAGCATGGACGCCTTCTCGCGGCCGCTGGCCACCCTGACCGCCGCTGCGACTTCGGCGGCGGTCGGGGTGACGGCGGTTGGCTGGGTTCGTTGGCTTACGGCTCGCCCTCCCAGGGGCCCTCGACGTTGGGGGCTGCCCACTGCATGCCCAGCAGATCGAGCACGGTGGGACCCTGGCCCTCCTCGTACACGACGTTGCCCTTACGGTCGGAGACGGGGCCGGCGAACGGCTCGAACTCCACGGGGCTGGTGGTCATCTGTTCGATGCGGCGCATGACCAGGTCGTAGACGGACTCGGTGCCGGCGTCGGTCTCGACCATGTGGGCGCGCAGCTGCTCCTCGTAAGCCGGGTGGATGACCACGCCCGGCTCGATGCCTGCCTCCACGGCGCCCTCGGCCATGAGCCAGAAGTAGTCCACGTCCTCCAGGTTGTCGGCGGTGTAGGTGCCGTCCATGACCTTGCTGAGGATGTCGGTGGTGAGCACGCCCCAGTGTACGAGCTGACCCGACGCCAGAGTATCGGGCGCGAAGGACTGCATGGAGGCGTAGTGGGCGAAGGAGGTGAGGCCGCGGGCTGCGGCCACCTGCGGCACGGTGGGGGTGTCCTCGGTGTAGGCGAACACGTCGGCGCCGTCAGCGATGAGGGCCTCGGTGGCTTCGGTGGCGCCGGCGGGGTCGAACCAGTTGTAGATCCAGCGCACGACCACCTTAGCGTCGGGGTTGACCTCCTGCGCACCGAGCGCGAAGGCGTTGATGTGGCGCTTCACTTC
Organism: uncultured bacterium; assembly: GCA_964467885.1. Taxonomy (GTDB): domain Bacteria; phylum Deinococcota; class Deinococci; order Deinococcales; family Trueperaceae; genus JAAYYF01. Next base: position 4,615 of record CAYXUE010000040.1, read on the forward strand.
GGGGATGGGGAAGGCGGCGACGTAACCGATGGTGTCCGTTTCGGTCAAGGCGCCCGCGATCAGACCGTTGAGGTAGTAGACCTGGTAGAAGTCGGCCATGTAGGTCAGCACGTTGGGGGCGCGCTCCACGCCCGTGGCGTGCCCGAAGATCACGTCGGGGTAGCGTTCGGCGGCGGCCAGCAGGCCGTCACCGAAACCGAAGCTGGTGCCGAAGATGACGTTGCAGCCGTCGGCCACGAGCTGGTCGACCGTGGCTTCCACGTCCGCCTCGGCCACGGATTCCACGAAGGCGGTCTCGATACCGGGCAGGTCCTCGACGGTCTGCAGACGACCCAGGTCCTGCGCGTAGGAGTAGCCGTAGTCGCCTACGGGTCCGATGTAGATCCAGCATGCCTTGATGTCGTCTCGCTGGGCGAAGGCAGGGCTGGTCAAGAGGGCTAGAAGCGCCAGGATGGCGACTCGACGGATGTGCCGCATACGACCTCCAGTGGAACCGGCCGGGGCTCTCGTCTCCCGGTAACGGTGTCCAGTAGCGTCCAAGGTGGGCGTACCCACCTCGCCCACCGGGAGCCCATCGCTCCCGGTCGTGGCCAAGATATCAGCGTTCCCCCCGGCGGTACGGCGTCCCTAGAGCTTCCGGGGCGCCTACCGCGCCGCGTCCCCCCGCCAGCGCTATCAGGGTCAGCGCCAGCACGGTGACGAGGTACGGGAGAACGGTAAGCAACTCCGGCGGCAGCACGCCCTGCAACCGGAAGGAGAGGGTGAAGAAGGCTCCGAAGAGCAGCGCCGCGGGCACGGCCCTCAAGGGGTGCCACAGCGCGAGGATGGCCAGGCCGAGCGCGATCCAGCCAAGTCCGTTGGTGATGTTCTCGCCCCACGAGGGACGGTAGGCCAGCGAGAAGTAAGCGCCCGCCAGACCCGCCATGGCGCCGCCGACCGTGACCGCCAGGAAGCGCACCCAGCGCACCGAGACGCCCGCCGTGTCCGCGGCGGCGGGCGACTCGCCCACCGTGCGCACCGTCAGGCCGGGCCGGGTGCGGAACAGGAACAGCCAGAGCAGCACCGACAGCACCAGCGCCACGTAGGTGAGGGGGTACTGATCCACGAACAGCGCGGGGCCGAGGATGGGGATCTGCGACAGCACCGGCACGGTGACGAACTCCATGGGGCTGGCCAGCGGCCGCCCCACCCAGTCGCGGCCGAGGAGGTTGGCGAGCCCCACCCCGCCCAGTGTTATGGCCAGTCCGCTGACGTACTGGTTGGATGCCAGCGTGACGGAGAGGAAGGCGTGCAGGGCGGCGGCCAGCATGCCCGCCAGGATGGCCGCGGCCACGCCGACCATGAGCGCACCGGTTGACTGAGCGGCGATGAAGCCCGCCACCGCGCCGAGCATCATCATGCCCTCCATCCCTAGGTTCACCACGCCGGAGCGCTCGGCCAGGATCTCGCCCAGGGCGGCCAGCAGTAGCGGCGTGCCGAACGCCAGCGCGCGCGCCACGGTGGTCGTGAGCAGTTCGAACTCCATCTAGGATCCGGCCTCCTGCGGGGCTCTCTGGGTTTCTGGGATGGTAGGGGCGTCCTCGGTTCCGCCTCGACGCTGCCAGACCGGACGATACGACAAGAGCGGCTCGGCTGCCACCAGGAGCAGGAGGGTCACGCCGATGATCACGTCCGTGATCTGGAACGGCAGCTGCAGGCTGACCTTGATGACGTCGCCCGCCGCGAACACCCAACCCAGTAGCGGCGCGGTCACGAGCGTGGCCCACGCCCGGCGGCGCGCCAGCAGCGCCACGAGTATGGCGGTGTAGCCGTAACCCATGGAGACGCTGGTGGGTTCGATGAGGCGGTGATGGATGCCCGCCACCTCTCCGGCGCCGGCGATGCCGGCCACGCCGGCGGCCAGCACGGCCAGGGCCATGGTGGTGGGCAGCAGTTTTATGCCGGCGTAGCGTGCCGCGTCCGGCCCGTCGCCCATGACGCGGATGGAGAAACCCAGGCGCGTGTAGCGCAGTAGCCAGGTTATGAGCAGGGCGGCCGCGATGCCTATCAGCAGCGTGGGGATGTGAACGCGGGTGCCCTCCCACAAAGGAAGGTAGGTCTCGCGCGCGAAGCGGTCGGTGTAGCTGAAACCCGTGAGGCTGCGGCCGCGCCAGGGTCCGTTTATCAGCCACCTGACCAGGTAGATGGCCACGTAGTTGAACATCAGCGTGGTGATGATCTCGTTCACGCCCAGGCGGGCCTTGAGGTAGGCGGGCACCAGGCCGTAGAGCGCAGCGGCAACGAAGCTCGCCAGATACAGCGCGGGGATGGTGTACCAGCCGACGGGCACGAAGAGCGCCACTGCCGTGGCTGCCACCGCGCCGGCCAGGATCTGGCCCTCTGCGCCGATGTTCCAGAAGCGCGCCCGCAGCGCCAGCGCCATGCCGGCGCCCGCCAGGATGAGGGGGATGCTCTTGCGCACGACCTCGCCGAAACCGCGCTTGTCCATCAGGGTGCGCTGGACGATGGTGGCTCCAGCCTCCAGGGGGTTCAGGCCGTACGCCGCGAAGATGCCCAGCGCCACCAGAAGAGCCAGCAGGAAGGCGCCGGCGCTGACCGCAACCAGGAGCCAGGCGGGGGCGGCCAGCCGCGGAACCCAGCGCAGGCGGCTCACGCCTCCACGCTCCCGGCCATGAGCAGGCCAAGGCGCTGCACGCCCTCCTCGGAGGCAGCTTCGGCCACGGGCATGGAGCCGACCACGCGGCCGGCGAACATGACCAGCACCCGGTCCGCCAGTTTCAGCAGCTCGTCCAGGTCCTCGCCGATGACCACCACGGCCGCGCCTCGGGCGCGCTGCGCCAGCAGCAGCTCGTGCGTGTGGTTGGTGCTGCCGATGTCCAGGCCGTAGGTGGGGTGCGAGGCCACCACCAGACGGGGCTTGCCGGACAGCTCGCGCGCCAGCACGATCTTCTGGATGTTGCCACCCGACAGCGTGCGCGCTTCCGTGCGGAGGCTGGGCGTGCGGATGTCGAACTCCTCCACCGCCCGCTCGGCGAAGGCCTCGACCTTGCGCCAGTCGATCATCACGCCGCGCGCGAACTGCGGGTCGCGCACCTGCCGCAGCACGAGGTTCTCCATCACACTAAGGGTGCCGACCACCCCCTCGGTGCGCCGGTCCTCCGGGATGTAGGCCACACCGGCGGCGCGCACCTCCCGCGGCGTGCGGTGCGCCAGTTCGAGGCCACCCAGGGTGACGCTGCCGCGCGTGGGTCTTGCCAGGCCGGTGAGCACCTGCGCCAGTTCGCTCTGACCGTTGCCGGCCACACCGGCCACGCCGATGACCTCGCCGGGCCGCACGCTGAAGCTGGCGCCGCGCAGCGTGTCGACACCGCGGGCACCCCTGAGCCACAGGTCGTTCACCACCAGTAGCGGCTCCTGCTGGCTCACCACGCCCAGCCGCTGCGGCGAGGCGACCTGCCGCCCCACCATGAGGCGCGCCAACTCCGAGGCGTCGGCCTCGCCGCGCTCCAGCCGGCCCACCACCTCGCCGCGCCGCAGCACGGTGATGCGGTCGGCCACGCGCTGCACCTCGTCCAGCTTGTGGCTGATGAAGACCACGGCGCGGTCGTCGGCGCGCATGCGTTCGATGACCTGGAAGAGGGCGTCCGCCTCCTGGGGGGTGAGGACGCTGGTGGGTTCGTCGAGGATGAGCAACCTGGCACCTTGCATGAGCGCCTTGAGGATCTCTATGCGCTGCTGCTCCCCGGGCGAGAGCGAGCTGACGCGGGCGTCCATGCGGACCTCGAGGCCGTAGTGCGCGGCCAGTTCCCCGGCGCGGTGGCGCAGCTGGCGGGTGGGCCGCCAGAACGGTGCCTCGCTTTGTCCCAGCGCGAGGTTCTCGGCCACGGTATGGCGCCGGGCTAGATGGAAGTGTTGCGCTACGAGGCCGAGACCAAGCTCCATAGCATGCCTGGGGTCACGGATGCGCATGGCGCTGCCCGCTACCCGGATCTCTCCCTCATCCGGTTGGAGCAACCCGTAGAGCATGCTGATGAGGGTGGTCTTGCCGGCGCCGTTCTCTCCGAGCAGTGCATGCACCTCGCCGGGCATGATGTCCAGGTCGATACCGTTGGCGGCCACCACCCCGGGGAAGCGTTTCGTCAGCCCGCGGGTGCTCAAAAAAGGCAGCGCGGCGCCCGCTAGGTTTGCTTCGGGCATCCGCACTGCTTCAAAGTAACACGGTTGCAGGACCCGACCACCAAGAGCCGGGAGGGTTCAACCGGCGCTCAAGCCAGGGGCGAGCTAGCGCCGTCCTGCCGGGCGTAGTAGGGGTTCTCACCGGTGCTGTGGTCGGTGACGTCCCGTACGCCGACGATCTCCGGCACCGCCTCGCGCAGCATGCGCTCGATGCCCTGCTTGAGGGTCACGTCCGCGGCGCCGCAGCCGTGGCAACCGCCGCCGAAGCGGATGAGGGCCACACCCTCCTCGACGCCTTCCAGGGTTACGGCACCGCCGTGGCTGGCCACGCCGGGGTTTATCTGCTTGTCGATCACGTCCTGCACCTTCTGGGCGATGGGGTCGTCCCAGGTGGCGCCGGCGAAGAAGAGCCTGAAGCCGGACTGCATGACGCCGTCGACGAAGTCGACCGTGGCGCCGTCCAGCTGACCGGCGCTGAGGCGGTCGAGGTAGACCTCGAACCCTTCCTCGGTCTGCACCTGATCGTCCTCGCGCTTGTCATCAGGCTTGACGAGCCACAGGCGCTGCTCGGCGCGGTTGCCCGCGATCCGCAGCGCTGTGACCCCTTGGCTGCGCTGCGCTTCGATGAAGTGCAGCACGCGGTCCCTGGCGGTATCGGTGAAGCTGATCACGGCTCTAGCCTAACTGATGGTGCTGGGGCTCAGAGTACCTGCATGACGTAGTGGTCGGTGGCTCGCTCCAGCCCCTCGAGGTTGGCCACGTACACGCCGCGGGTGCCCTCGAGCGCGCCTTCGTTGCGGAGCTCGCCCAGGATGCGGGTGATGGTGACGCGGCTCGAGCCGGTGAGGTCCGCGAGGTCCTCGTGGGTGAGGGCCAGCGGCAGCTTGATGCCACCCTGCGCGTCGTCGGACGGCAGGCCGAACTGCTGCGCCAGGCGCAGGAAAGCGCGGGTGACGCGAGCGCCCACGGGCATCTCGGCTTCGTCCAGCATCTCGCGCGAGCGGCGCAGCTGGCGGGCGAGGCTACGGAGCACGTAGTCGCGCAGGCTGCGGTCGTTCATGGCCTGCTGCGGGTCTATCGGGGTGAGGCACGCTTCATGCACGGCCACCACCGTCTCGGCGTGGTTGCCGCCGTCGAGGGCGGAGAGGCCGAGGACGTCGCCTGCGCCGTAGAGGTCCGCGATGCGGTCGCGGCCGAGGCTGGTGGGCACCACGGCCTTCAGCACGCCGTAGTTGACGATGTAGAGGCTGCTGGCCTCACGGTCGGCTTCGTAGAGCACCTGCCCGGGCTCGAGCGTGCGAGTGGGAAGCGCCAGTCCGCTGGGGACGATGGCGGGAGCTTGGCAGCTGCTCGGGGTTTCGAGGCTCTCGAAAGTGTCGAGCATAGTAGACCTTCCTTCGTTAGCCGCTTGTTCGCGGCGGGGCGAGAATGTGTGGAACCGGGTGTCCTGTCTGCGGCCACCTACGCTGGTGGCGGGGTCCTCGGGGCTGTGCGCACGCCGCACTGCGTACCCCAAGGGGAGGACGACTACAAAAACTATAGCATGGCGTTACACCATTGTCCATACCCGCCATGTAGCATGAACGCCAGATGAGAGCCGTGCTGGACGGCATCAGCGGCTGGGGACGGGCGAAGTTGACAGCGACGCGCCGGAACCTTAGCATTTAAGGCAGATGGCCACAGGAACGGGTACTCAACCTCTCTCGCCCGCCCAGGAGCGGGTCTACCAGCGCTTGCTCGAGCACAAGCGTCGCACGGGAGAGATGCCCGACCTCTCGGAGCTGGCGCGCGGCATCGGTGTGCATTACGTGACCCTCAAGCAGCACCTCGAGGCGCTGCAGACCAAGGGCTACCTCACCTTCGAGAGCCGCGGGCGCGGGCGCTCGCCGCGCCTGGAGCTACCGGCGGAGGCCACCGGCATCCCGCTGGTCGGCGAGATCCCGGCGGGCACCCTGGGGCTGGCCAGCGCTCACGTGGAGGCTTACCTGCCAAACCTGGCCTCCAGTCGCGCCCTGCGCTCGGACTTCGCCCTGCGGGTCAGCGGCTACTCCATGGCCGACCTGATCCAGCCGGACGACGTGGTGCTGCTGGCCGCCGTGCGCCCCAGCCGTAGCGGCCAGATCTGCGCGGTGCGCGTAGGGCAGGACGAAGTCACCCTCAAGTACGTCGACATGCTGCCGGAGGGCCGCTTCGAGCTAAGGCCGCATAACCCCGAGTACGAAACCGTGGCCGTGCACGGCAGCGAGCTCACCATAGACGGCGTGTACCGCGGCCTTCTGCGTGGCTCGGTCGCCGAAGCGCTCCTGCTCACCAACTGATACCAGCCAACCAACCCGCCTAGTCCTGCCGGGCGTCCGTCCCCACCCCGACGGCCCCAGCTTCCACCAGGTCCGCGATCTGCGCTTCCGAGAGGCCCAGCTCACGGGCAAGCACCTCGCGCGTGTTCTGCCCCAGCGTCGGCGGCACGGGCGCGGCGCCGGGCTGCGGCTCGAGCTCCAGTAGCCGGCCATCCGGGCCCTTCGCCTTCCATAGCGGACTGGCCACCATGTCCAGCGAGCCGATGAGCGGGTGCTGACCTCCTACCACCATGCGCCGCGCCACCGCCTGCGGCTCGGCGAGCGCCTCGTCCAGCCCCATCACCTTGGTGGCGGGCACCTGGGCCTCGGCGCAGGACGACAGCAGGTCGGCGGTGGCCAGCTCCCGCACCCGCTCCTGCAACAGGGGTATCAGCCTCTCGCGACCGGCCACGCGGCCGTCGTTGGTGGCGTACTCCCCTTCCGCCCACTCGGGTCGGCCTAGCACCGTGCAGAGGCTGGCGAACTGCCTGTCGTTGCCCACGGCCAGCACCACGGCCCCGTCCGCCGTCTGAAACGCCTGGTACGGCACGATGTTCGGGTGTGCGCTACCCAGTTTGGCGGGCGCCTGGCCCGTGAGGAGCGTGTTCTGCGCCTGGTTGACCTGACTGGCCAACGCCACGTCGAAGAGCGAGATGTCCAGGTGGGCGCCCGTGCCCACCCGGTCGCGCCGTCTGAGCGCCGCAAGAGCCCCGACAGCAGCGTGCACCCCCGTGAGCACATCGATCCATGCCACGGAGAGCTTCACGGGCGCGCGACCGGGCTCGCCCAGCATGGCCATCAGGCCCGAGAAGGCCTGCATGGCGCCGTCGTAACCCGCCTCGGCTGCGCGCGGGCCCGTCTGCCCGTAGCCGGTGATGGAAACGTAGACGACCCCCTCGTTCTCGCGCGACACCGACTCGTAATCCAGGCCGTAGCGCTTCAGGTCGCCCACCTTGTAGTTCTCCACGATGACGTCGGCCTTGCGGGCCAGGGCGCGCACCAGTTCCGCCCCCTGCTCCGTCTTCAGATCGACTACCACGCTCTCCTTACCCCGGTTGACCGAGAGGTAGTAGCCACTCTCGCCCGCTGGGTACGGCGGGCCCCAGCGCCGCGTGTCGTCCCCGGACGGCGACTCGATCTTCACGACCCGCGCGCCCAGGTCGGCCAGCAGCAATGTGCAGTAGGGGCCGGCCAGCACCCTGCTGAGGTCGAGAACGAACAGATCTTGCAGCATGGCCCCTCCGGTTCCTTACGGCGCCACGAAAGCGGGCACCAGCGCGGTGTCGTAATCGCGGCCCTGCGCCGCCAGCGCGCGGTCGGGCCGGTCGGTGATGAGTCCGTCCACTCCCATGGCCAGCAGGCGGTCCATCTCCGCGCGGTCGTTGATGGTCCAGACCTGCACGCGCAGGTTGCGGGCGTGCGCCGCCTCCACGAAGTGGGGCGTCACGACGGTGAGGCTGCCCTGCGACACGGGCACCTGCAGCGCCTGGAAGGGCGGGGTGTAGATGGCCGCGAGCCGAGCGCGGGCCAGCACGTAGAAGAGCGTCACCTCGCTGCGAGTGGCGGAGGTGGCGACCTCCGGGCAGGCGTCCCGGAAGGCGCGGATGGGCGCCGAGTGGAACGAGGCCACCATGACCCGCTCGGTGTCGCCACCCTCGCGCAGCTGCTCGCACAGCAGGCGTCCGGCGGTCTCGGAGTCCTGCTTGAGCTCGATGTTGACGGCCGTGTCCGGGGCGCCGCTCAGCACCTCCGCCAGCGTGGGGATGGTGGTCCCCTGCCCCCGGTAGTGGAACTCGCCTTCGTCCGAGGCGCTGGGGCCGTCGACGGTCCAGCGGTAGCCGGCGTCGAGGCCAGCGATCTCGGTGCCCGTCAGGTCGGCCACGGCGCCGGCGCCGTCGGTGGTGCGGTCGACGGTAGCGTCGTGGATGACCCGGAACACGCCGTCGGCGTCCTGATGGATGTCGACCTCCAGCACGTCGGCTCCCATGTCCACCGAGCCGGTGAAGGCGCGCATCGTGTTGTCGGGCCAGAGACGCTGCCCCCCGCCGTGAGCCAGCACCAGTGGTTCCTGCTCGAACTGCTCGAAGTAGGGGTGCTCCGCGGCGGGCGAGGCGATCAGCGCCAGCACACCGTACGCAGCAGCCAGGATGACGATGAGCGAGAGGATCACACGTAGGAACCGCATCAGAACCAGCCTCCAGTGGGTGGGTTGACCGCAGTCTAACCGGGCCACCCGGGGGCCGCGGGCGGCGCCATAAGCGACTACCACCCGCCAACTGCGGGGAGCGTATCGTTGTAACCATGCATACGCTCGCCGCCACCACGCGCCAAAGCGCCCTCCCCGACATGACCGACTTCCACGCAGTGCTGTTCGACCTCGACGGCGTGATAACGCCGACGGCCGAGGTGCACATGCGGGCCTGGGCGGCGCTGTTCCAGCCGTTCCTAGCCGATCAGGGAAGCCCCCGGCCGTACACGGAGCAGGACTACTTCGCGCACATAGACGGCAAGCAGCGGTACGAGGGCGTGGCGGCGCTCCTCGCCTCGCGCGGGATCGAGCTCCCTTGGGGCGACCCCGGCGATCCTCCGGATGCCAACACCGTATGCGGCCTGGGCAACCGTAAGAACGTGGTGTTCAACCGGGTGCTGGCCGAGGAGGGGGTGGAACCGTACCGCGGCTCCACCGAGTTGATAGAGCGCCTGGAGGAGGCGGGCACCCGCATGGCCATCGTCTCCAGCTCGCGCAACGCCAGGGCCGTGCTGGACGCCGCCGGCCTGGGCGACCGGTTCGAGGTGGTGGTCGACGGCGAGTACGCGGCGGCGGAGGGGCTGCCCGGGAAGCCGGATCCCGCTACCTACCTGCGCGCTGCGCAGCTCCTAGGCGTGGAGCCGGAACTGGCGGTGGTGGTGGAGGACGCGCTGTCCGGCGTGGAGGCCGGCCAGCGCGGCGACTTCGGGCTGGTCGTCGGGGTGGACCGTGGGGCGGGAGCGGACGAGCTGCTCGCGGCCGGCGCCGACGTGGTGGTGGAGGACCTGGCCGAGATGGTGGCGGCAGTGGACCCCTCGCTCATGGACCGGCGCCGTCACCCCATCGACGCCTGGCGCTTCATCGAGCGCAACGTGGAGCCTCGCGACCGCCCCGCCTACACCGAGACGCTCTTCGCCCTGGGCAACGGCTACCTGGGCCTCCGCGGCAACGACGAGGAGGGCGGCGAGGCGTACGAGCACGGCACGTTCATCAACGGCTTCCACGAGACGTGGCCCATCGAGTACCCGGAGTCGGCCTACGGCCTGGCCGAGGTGGGCCAGACGATCGTGAACCTGCCGGACGCCAAGACCGTGCAGCTACAGGTGGGCGAGGAAGCGCTCGACCTGGCGCTAAGCCGGGTGGCGGGGTACGAACGCGTGCTAGACATGCGCACCGGCACGCTGGAGCGCAGCTTGACGTGGCACACGCAGGCCGCGGGGCGCGTGGAGGTCCGCTCGAGGCGCATGGTGAGCTTCGAGCACAAGCACCTCGCGGTCATCACTTACAGCGTCACGCCGCTCGACGACGACGTGGAACTGACGCTGCGTAGCCTGCTCATCGACCGCCAGACCGAGACGGGACCGTTGGGAACCACCACGGAGGCGGGCGCCGAGGCGCTGGCGGAAGGTGCCGAGTTCGACCCCCGAAGGGGCGAGGACCTGAGCGGCGCCCTGACCCCGGCGCTGCACGGGGTCACCGAGGAGGGCGAGAGGCTCTACCTAGCGCACAACACGCTCGCCTCCCGGCTGTCGGTGGCGGTCATGGCCTCGCACTCGTTACAGGGCGGTGAGGCGGAGAAGAGCTTCTCGCTGAGCCCTCGCAGGGCGGAGGCCAGCTTCGTGGTGCGGGCGCAGCGCGGCCGGACCGTGACGCTTACGAAGCTGGTGGCCTACCACGACGGCGACGTGACCCAGATCGACGAGCTGCTGTCCGCCGCCGAACGTACGCTGCAGCGAGCCGAGGCTGTGGGCGCCGACGGTCTCTACGCCGAGCAGCGAGCGTGGCTGGAGGCCGTGTGGCAGGACGCGGACGTCCTCGTGCCCGGCCAACCGGCGGTGCAGCAGGCGGTCCGCTGGAACCTCTTCCAACTGCTGCAGGCCACCGCCAAGGCGGACGGGCGCGGGGTCTCCGCCAAAGGCGTCACCGGCAGCGGTTACTCCGGGCACTACTTCTGGGACACCGAGATATACGTGCTGCCCTACCTGATCCACACCTGGCCGGAAGCGGCGCGCAACGCGCTGCTGCTGCGGCACTCCATGCTGCCGGCCGCCCGCCGGCGCGCCGAGACCATGTCCGAGGAGGGGGCGCTCTTCCCGTGGCGCACCATCAACGGCGAGGAGGCCTCCGCCTACTACCCCGCGGGAACGGCGCAGTACCACATCAACGCGGACGTGGCCTACGCCGTGGCCAAGTACGTGATGGCCACGGACGACCAGGTGTTCATGCGCGACTACGGGGCCGAGATCCTCGTGGAGACGGCCCGGCTGTGGCGCTCGCTGGGCTACATGAAGCCCTCCACGGGCAGGTTCCACATCAACGCGGTCACCGGCCCCGACGAGTACAGCGCCGTGGTGGACGACAACTTCTACACCAACGTGATGGCAGCCTTCAACCTGCGCCTGGCGGCCGACACGCTGGAGCGGTTGGAGCTATCCGCCCCGGAGGAACATGCACGCTTGGCGGACCGCTTGGCGCTGGCGCCGGATGAGCCGCAGAAGTGGCGTGAGACGGCCGAGAAGATGGAGCTGCCCTACGACGAGGAGCTGGGCATCCACCTGCAGGACGCGCGCTGGCTGGAGCGGGAACCGTGGGACCTGGCGGCCACGCCCCCGGAGAAGCGGCCGTTGCTGCTCCACTACCATCCGCTGGTCATCTACAGGCACCGTGTGCTCAAGCAGGCCGACCTGGTACTGGCGCTCTACCTCCACTCCCGGCTCTTCACCCTGGAGGAGAAGCGGCGCGACTTCGACCATTACGACCCTCTCACCACGGGCGACTCGTCGCTCTCGGCGGCGGTTCAGTCGATCATCGCGGCGGAGGTGGGCTACCCGGAGCTGGCCATGGAGCACTTCGAACAGATGCTCTACACGGACCTGGCCGACCTGCACGCCAACGCCGCCGACGGCGTGCACGTGGCGGCAGCCGGCGGCGCCTGGCAGGCGTTGGTGGCCGGCTTCGGCGGCATGCGCGAAGACGGTGGCATGCTCCGCTTCGATCCCCGCCTGCCCGCGGGCTGGCGCGAGCTCGGTTTCGTAGTGCGGACGGGCGGTTCCAAGATCCGGGTGCGCCTGCGGCACAACTCCGCCACCTTCACCCTTACGGAGGGCGAGGCGGCCGAACTGGAGCTGCGCGGACGCCCGGTCCGGCTGATGGGTTCCGAGCCGGTCACGGTGGAGTTCTGAGAAGCGAGCGCTGGGCGGCACCTGAACGGAGGGCCGCCCTTGCGTCGTGCGTGACTGCTACGCCTAGCCCTTGACCGCGCCGCCCAGTATGCCCTGCACGAAGTAGCGCTGGAAGGCGAAGAACACGATCAGGGGCACCACCATCTGCAGGAAGGCGCCCGGGGCGATGACGTCCACGTTCTGACCGAAGGCCCGCGTCTGGCGCTGGATGGCGGCCGTGAGCGGCGCGCTGGCGGGATCAGCGAAGACCATGGCCACCAGCAGGTCGTTCCAGACCCAGAGGAACTGGAAGATGGTCAGCGAGGCGATTGCGGGCAGGGCCAGGGGGATGAGTATGCGCATGAAGATGACGAAGTCGTTGGCGCCGTCCACCCGCGCGGACTCGAACAGCTCGCGCGGCACGCCCACGAAGAAGTTGCGCAACAGGAAGATGGCGAACGGCAGCCCGAAGCCAACATGGAAGAGGACCACGCCGGGGATCGTCCCGAACAGCCCGATGTCGCCGAACAGCCTAGCCAGCGGGATGAGGGCGATCTGCAGGGGCACCACCAGCAGGCCGACCACCAGGAGCAGGAGCGCGTCCCGGCCCGGGAACTTGATCCAGGAGAGCGCGTAGGCGGCGCCGGCGGCGATGAGCACCACCAGGATGGTGCTCGGCACGGTGATGTACACGGTGTTCCAGAACGAGCGCGTGATGTCGGGGTTGCTGAGCAGTGCCTGGTAGTTGTCGATGATGAAGCTGCTGGGGTTGGCCAGCGCCGTCCACCAGCCGCTGTTGGCGATGGCGTTGGAATCGCGCAGCGACTGCACGAACAGCACGAACACGGGCAGCAGCCAGAAGAGCGCTACGGCCATGAGCAGTATCTGTACGGCCCCGTTGCTTAGGAACCTGCTAACGCGCGTCATCCGTCCCTCCTGAAGTTCCGGATGTTGAAGATCATGGCCGGGATGATCATGACGAGGAGCAGCATGGCCAGCGCGCTGCCCAGCCCGAAGTCCCTGGCGCCACCGAACGAAGCGCGCCACATCTCGAGCGCCAGCACGTTGGCGTACGGCTGCATGGACTCGGGAGCGATGATGAACACCAAGTCGAAGATCTTGAGCACGTTGATGACCGTGGTCACCAGCACCACCATGAGGATGGGCAACAGCACTGGCACGGTCACGTGGCGGAACACCTGGAACTCGTTGGCGCCGTCCGTGCGGGCGGCCTCCTGCAGCTCGCGGTCGAGGCTGGAGAGCCCGGCGCCGATGATGACCACGGCGAAGCCCGTCTGCATCCAGATGTAACCGAGCATGATGGAGATGGTTATGAACGTGGGACCCAGCCAGGCTATCCCCGGGTAGGGCTGCCTGAAGGCGGAGGCGGCCAGCTGAACGCGGTGCTGCGCGCCGGCCTCGACGTCGAACGAGAAGCGGCCGCTCTCGTCCGTGACGGTGCGGGCCACTATGCGGTCGCCGTCCTCGGCCAGCAGGCCCACGGGTACCCCCGGCATGCCGCGCTCCACTTCGTCCACCTCGCCGACCGTGCCGCCGGGCGAGAAGTCGAGCCACACCACCCCCTCGAGCTTGCCGGGGTCCGTGACCGGCTCGGCGGCACTGGCCGCCTCCTCCGGCAGGTTGCCGGCCTGCACCCCGACCATGCCCAGAAGTGCGGTATCGCCCGCACCGAAGGTGGTGGTGGAGACGAAACCGCCGCCTTCGAGGGGCTCGAGGGGCGCTTCACGCGAGACCCGGGCGGTGGGGTACTCGCCGGGCGGCTGGAAGAGGTGCACGACGCCGCGCAGCATGGCGTTGGCGGTGCCCACTTCAGGACTGGCGGCGAACAGGAAACGGAAGGTGACGCCCGCTGCCAGGCCGCTGACCACCAGCGGCAGGAAGATGGCCATGCGGAAGGCCGCGCGCCAGGCGAGGCGGTTGGACAGCACCGCGAAGACAAGCCCGAGGGTGGTGATGATGACGGGCACCACCAGTACCCAGATGAGGTTGTTGCGCACCGCTATGAGCGTTCGCGGGTTGGTGAATATCTGCTCGTAGTTGGCCAGTCCCACGAACGTGTCGCCGGCCGCGTCGAAGGTACTGCGTACACCAGTGAAAATAATCGGGTATACGAGCAGGGCGCCAAGGATTATCAGCGCCGGCCCGAGGAACGCGCTGATCCTCAGGAACTGCAAGGTCGCGCGCCCCCATCTGATGCGGGGCGCGCGATCAACCGTACTGGTCATCGCCATCTAGGCGACCATACCTTTACTGGAAGGCCTGTGAAGCTTCCGACTCGAGCTGGAAGGCCACTCCGTCCACGTCGTGGGTCTGGAGGAACTCGACGAGGAGACCCCACATGCCCTGACCACTGGTGCCGCCGAACGCTGCCGGCTGCAGGTCGGACATGTCGAAGCGGAACACTTCGGCTTCCTGCAAGGCGGAGGCGGACTGCTGGAGGACCTCGTCCGGGTAGACGCTCACGTCCACGCCTTGGTTGGGCGAGGTGTAACCGCCGAGGGCGGCCCACACTTCGGCCGCTGCGGGGGTGGCGAGGAAGCGCATGAGCTGCACGGCGGCCTCGTTGTCGGTGAAGAGCACGGCCACGTCGCCGCCGCCCACGACCGCCGGGCCGGAGCCGGCCACCGAGGGGAAGGGCACGAAGCGGGCGGTGGTGCCGAGTTCGGCGTTGGTGTCGGCTGCGATCACGCCGGCCGAGAAGTCGGCGCCGTAGGCGAAGGCGGCGGTGGGGTTATCCAGGAAGGGCTGCACCGTGGCGACGGGGAAGCCGGCTTCCAGGGTGCCCTGCAGACCGTTGGCCAGCCACTCGTGCTGCCAGATCTGGGCCAGGTACCCGAGGGCTTCCTTGACGCTCTCGTCGGTCCACGAGATCTCGTGGTTGGTCAGCTGGTCGTACATCTCGGGGCCCGCGGAGCGCAGGTAGACGTTCTCGAACCAGTCCGTGAGGGTCCAGCCGTCGCCGCCGGCCACGGCGATGGGGGTCACGCCCGAGTCGTAGACGGTCTGGGCGGCTTCCACGAACTCCTCCCACGTGGTGGGGGGCTCGACGCCGGCCGCTTCCAGGATGTCGGCGTTGTACCAGAGCAGCGACTTGTTGGCGGCCTTGAACCAGACGCCGTAAAGTTCGCCGTCGACGCTACCCAGGTCGCGCCAGGAGTCGGCGTAGTACTCGTCCACCAGGTCGCCCACGGAGTCCTCGATGCTCACGAGAGCGCCACGGTTGGCGAACTCGACGAGCAGGCCGGGCTGGGGCAGCATGGCCACGTCGGGCGGCGAACCGCCTTCGAGCTGCGTGCCCACCACGGTGGCGATGTCGTTACCGGTCGAGAAGAACTCGACGTTGGCGCCCGTCAGGCTGGCGAACTCGTCGAGAACGGTGGTGAAAGCAGCCTGCTCGTCGCCCGACCACACGCCGGCGACGCGCACCGTCTGACCGGATAGGTCCGGCCAGCTCTCCTGGGCACTCGCGACTCCACCGATCAGGAGCGCCGCGAGCACGACACGGATAAGGTTCTTCATCTGATTCCTCCTCGTTCACTACTACCGATACGCTATTACGGTGCCGCGAACCGGCACCCCGGTATTGGAGAAGATCTCGCTCCGGGACGCTAGTCGAACCCCGCTACGAGATGCTCGCCCAACACATGCACCATACCAGGTGACCTTGAGAACTGTCGGTCCACACGCGTAATCGCGTAAGGAGTTCCTTCATGAAACGTGAAGGTTGTGCGCCGCACCATAAGGCGGCCATAAGAAACGCTACCGGGGCGACCCTGAATGGGGATCGCCCTGGTAGCGCTACTGACTATCGTCGTT
>CAYXUE010000041.1:0-7473 GCA_964467885.1 uncultured bacterium
GGGGCCGCGGACATGATGGTCGTAAGCAGGGCGAAAGCGGCTACCGCCAGCGCGCGCGGGCTGCGCCGGCTGCCGCCAGCTCCCTGGGGCGTTCACCCGTGAGCAGGTAATGCACCACGTCCGCTGCGCCGTACGAGTTGTCGGCACCGGCGATGAGCGGCAGGATGGCGGCCAGGTCGTCACCGCTGGTGACCAGCGGTGGCTCGGTGACGCCGCGCTTGCGCGCCTGGCCCAGGCCCACGTCCGCCATGAGGGCGTTGCAGAGGCACTTGCGGCCCACGGTGTCCGCGGCGTCGCCGCCCTTGCGCACGTAGTCGGCCACGGGCTCCGCGGCGCAGCGGTAGCCGTAGCCGCCCTGCTCATCCTCGTAGGCCTCGCGCAGGTAACCGAGGTCGCACACGCGGCGCCTCTCCTGGTACACGCTCTCCTCGGACGCGGTGCCGGGGATCTCGACCACCTTGAAGGGGAAGCCCGTGGGCGAGGCCAGCGGGTCGGTGAAGACCACCGCGCGGCCAGCCTTGACCTTCTCCAGCACGGTCTCTTTCATGTCGTCGGTTATGCCGGACTCGCGCGAGTAGGCGAACAGGGTGCCCACCTGGATGCCGGCGGCGCCCTGCTCCTTGGCGCGCTCCAGCCCCTCGGGCGAGCCGTAGCTGCCCGCCAGCCAGAAGGGCAGGCCGATCTCGGCGATCTTCTCTAAGTCGGCGGCGTCGCGCTCGCCGTACACCGGCTGCCCCACCTCGTCCAGCACGTTCTTGGCGCGCGGCGGCGCGTTGTGCCCGCCGGCGCTGGGGCCCTCAACCACGAAGCCCTGCACGCTGCCGTTGGCCTTCTTGTGCAGCATGCTGGCCAGTGAGTGGGAGGAGACTATCGGGTAGAAGTCGGGCCGCCCTATGGGGGCGAGGCCGTCGGCGCCGTACTCGGCCGGGTCGAAGGTGAACACGCCCGGTTCCGGATCGCTGCCGGCCCGCTTGGTGACGTCCAGCCGGAAGGTGGCGGCGGCGTGCTGCGCCAGGCGGTCGAGCGCGCCGGGCACCTCGCGGGGTATGCCGGCCCCCATGAGCACGTGGTCCACGCCTGCCAGCATGGCGCCGTACAGCGCCGAGAGGTTGGGCAGCTGCAGCTTGGTCAGCAGGTTCACGCCCACCTTGCCGCTGTGCCCCTCCTTGGCGAGGAACACCTCCACGAACGAGCCGAGCATGCTGAGCCCCTGCTGTACGCGGTTGTCGAGCACGGTCGGCATGGGCGCGCGCAGGTAGGGCTTGCCGGCCGGCCGGCCGGCCTCCAGGAAGTAGCGCTCGAGCGTGGCCTTCACCACGTCGGGGAACGGGAACGCGTTCATGGCGCGGCGTATGACTCCCTGGGGGTCGCCATCCTGGAGGCGCCGCACGAGTACTGTGTCTATACCGGTGGCGGAGACGACTCCGAGCTGACCGGTGAGGGAAACGGCTCTGGCCAGGCGCCAGTTCGAAACCGCCACTCCCATGCCACCTTGGATTACCGAGGGAAGATTCAAGATTATTCAGCATACGCCGGGCGGATGGGATTGTAATGAAGCGGGGCGGACTGGCCGTTTATCTGGTGCTTACGTAGTTGTCCGTGGTTGCACCTCGCTCCGTTCCAGTGCCTTCGCGCTGCCGTTGTGGCTTCGCTTGCAGTTGCGGCGTGCGCCAGCGTGCTGTCTGCCGCTTGGATAGCATGGCCAGGTGCCGAACCCGCCCCGAGATCAGGATGCCCGCCCGAGCGCAGAGCCCGCGCCCCGCGTGGTCGTGGTGGGCGGTGGCGCCGCAGGCTTCTTCGGCGCCATCACCTGCCAGGAGCTGAACCCGCGCGCTCGCGTGACCATCCTGGAGGGCGCCGGCGCCCCGCTCTCCAAGGTGCGCATCTCCGGTGGCGGGCGCTGCAACGTCACGCACGATCAGCCCGACCCGGCCCTGCTGGTGCGCAACTACCCGCGCGGCGCCAGGGCGCTGCGCGGACCGTTCACCAAGTTCGGCCCGCGGCAGACCATCGAGTGGTTCGAGAGCCGCGGCGTGCCCCTCAAGACCGAGGCGGACGGCCGCATGTTCCCCACAACCGACGACTCGGCCACGATCATCGATTGCCTCGTGGGCGCCGCCAGGAACGCGGGGGTGGAGCTACGCACGCGCGCGCCGGTGGTGGACGTGCGCCGGGCGGACCCCGGCTTCGTGGTGGCGCTGCGGGACGGCGAGGAGTTGGTGGCCGACCGCGTGCTGCTCGCCACCGGCGGTGCGCCCGCCGGCTACCGCTGGGCGGCGGCGCTGGGGCACGCGGTCGAGCCGCCCGTGCCGTCGCTCTTCACCTTCAACATCGAGGACCCTAGGATTGACGACCTGGCCGGCGTCTCCGTGCCGCTGGCCCGCGTGCGGCTTTACGGCACCAAGGAGTGGCACGAGGGCCCGCTGCTGGTGACCCACTGGGGCCTCTCCGGCCCGGCCGTGCTCAGGGCTTCCGCCTGGGGTGCCCGCCCCTTGCACGACAGCGGTTACCACCTGGGCTTGACCGTGAACTGGCTGCCGGGCCTGGGCGAGGACCAGGTGCGCGAGCACCTGCAGCGCGCCAAGGGGGAGGACGCCCGGAAGTCGGTACTGGCGTCGGGCCCCTTCGGCCTGCCGCAGCGCCTGTGGCGCTCGCTGGCTGCTCACGCGGGGGCGCGGGAGAACACGCGCTGGGCCGACGCCAGCAAGGCGCTGCTCGCCGCCCTGGTGCGGGAGGTTCATGCCGGCGACTACCGGATAACGGGCAAGGGCGTCTTCAAGGAGGAGTTCGTGACCTGCGGCGGCGTGAGTCTGAAGGAGGTCGACTTCGGCACCATGGAGAGCCGCGTGCAGCCGGGCCTCTTCCTGGCGGGCGAGATCCTCGACGTGGACGGCATCACCGGCGGCTTCAACTTCCAGAGCGCGTGGACCACGGGCTGGCTCGCGGGGCGGGCCATGGCCGTTGACGGCTGAGCGCCCGCCCCGGTGGACGCGCTGGAGCGCTGACCTAGCGGATACGCGTGAAGGTCACGTTGCCCACGGGCACCACGCCCGCGATGGCCACGGTGCCGATCAGCCTATCGCCCACGAAGTTGCCCTCGAACGAGAGCAGGTTGGAGGAACTGTCCAGGGCCAGGTGGTCGTCCAGGCCGAGGCGGCCGTCCAGCGCCACCAGGCGCCCCGTCTGCAGGCGGAAGATGCCGGCGTCGTACTCGATGGTGGCGTCCGCATCGATGTTCTGCAGGCTCTGGCTGAAGGTCAGCGCGATCTCCACCGGCAGGCGTACGGTGGTGGAGGCTACCTGGACGTCGACCTCGAAGCGGGCCGACCAGGTCTGGCCGTGGATGTTGCGCAGGCCAGGCACCAGCCCGGGCACGCAGGCGGCTAGCAGCATAAGCGAGGCTAGACCGGCCAGGAATAGCCCACGTGAACGGGTGGGGGAGGTCGCTGCGGGGCGGCGTGCCGACTTCTCGAGTTTGGCGCTGGTCTGATCCACGGTGAAGTCCTTCCGGTTGCGTGAGATGGCGGTCCGTACTTCAAGGTAGCAGCAGCGGAGCCTGTTGGATGGTCGCTACTCATTCTGCCCCGTGACCATGAGAGATGGCCGTCAGAGTTGCGTCACCGAGGAAACTGTATATACTGCACATATACACCATGGGCATGGATGCTCTTAGGCCGGGCCGCGGGTCAGCGATCTCCCGGGCGGAACCGCTACGGCACGACCAGTGCGGAGGAAGACAGTGCTTCTGAACCTGAGCGAGAACTCGAGCGAGACCCTGCAAGGCCAGCTGACGCGGCAGATCAGGGGACTGGTCCTGAGCGGCGACCTTGAAGCGGGCGCGGAACTGCCCTCCATCCGAGGCCTGGCCGGCGACCAGAAGGTCAGCGTCATTACCGTGCAGCGCGCCTACGAGGCGCTCGAACGCGAGGGCCTCATCCAGGCGCGCCGCGGCCGCGGCTTCTTCGTCCTGCCGCTCAGCCCGGACGACCGGCGCGACCTCGCCTTGGCGCGGCTGGACGAAGGCCTGCAACCCGTGCTGGAACAGGCGATCGCCGAGGGGCTGAAGCCCGGCGAGGTGGTGCGCCGCGTGGCGCTCATCCTGGAGGGCGTACCGGCGTGAGCGCGGTTGCTAGGCTGAGCCGGGTCGAGAAGCGCTACCAGGACTTCGTTCTCGGCCCTATCGACATGGAGCTTCAACCGGGCAGGGTGCGGGCGCTCATCGGGCCGAACGGGGCGGGCAAGTCTACCGCCATGGACATCCTGGCGGGCCTGCGGCGGCCCGACGCAGGTGCGGTCGAGGTGCTCGGCCAGCCCATCGGCGCGCGCCACGTCGGTTGGAAGGCGCAGGTAGGCCACGCCAGCGAGCAGCAGCCGTTCTACGAGAACTGGACGGCGGGCCGGAACCTGCGGTTCCTGGCGGGCTTCTTCCCGCGCTGGTCGCGGCAGCTGCAGGCCGAGCTGGCCGCGCGCTTCGACCTGCCGCTCGGTCGCAAGGTCGTTGCGCTCTCCAAGGGCAACCGCGTGAAACTGGCGCTGGTGGCCGCCTTGGCGCGGCGGCCGCGCCTCCTGCTGCTGGACGAGCCGACCGCGGGCCTCGACCCCCTCGTGCGCGGCGAGGTTCTCGACACGCTGGCGGAGTTCCTGGCGGAGGAGGAGTTGACCATGCTGTACTCCACCCACATCCTCTCGGACCTGGGGCGCCTGGCCGACGATCTCACCTTCGTGCGCGCCGGCCAGGTGGTGCTGGAGTGCCAACGTGACGAGCTGGAGTACGCCTGGCGCCGCCTGACCTTCCGGCACGCGGCCGGGGCGCTACCGGAGGCCACCGGGCGTCTGCTCCTGGGGCACCGGAGTCAGGGATCCATGCACGCCGCGGTGACCTACGACTCCGCCCGGGCCCTGGATCAGCTGCGGGCGCTGGGCGCCACCCAGATCGAGGCGCAGCGCCTGACGCTCGACGAGATAGCCGTGCAGGTGCTGCGAGCGAAGGAACCGTTCGGCGGAGGCGCCCATGCTTAGGCTCGCGGTCGCCGAGATCCGCTACGGCGCGCTCTCCCTGCTCGCCTGGCTGGCGGTGATGATGCTGATGGCCGGTTGGCCCCTGCTGGAAACACCGTTCCCAACGGCCATCACCACCGTGCTGGCCTTCCTCTTCCTGGTCATGCCCCTGGTGGCGGGCGTGAACGCCTTCCGCGCTCTGGGTTCCGAACGCGGCGAGACCCGGGCGCGGCTCTACGGCACCCTGCCGCTAAGCACCTTCCAGATCGCGCTGGCGCGCCAGATCCGGGGCGGCGCGCTGCCGTTGGCGGGACTCCTGGTGGCGGCGCTGCTGGCGTTGGTGGGCCTGATCCTTCAGGGCGATGAGTTCCTGGCCAGCCTGGCCGGCGGCTGGGTGTTGGGCACGCTGTTCCTCGTCAGCCTGGCGGTGGTGGCTCTGATCACGCTTCTTTACGACACCCTGGGCATGTCGGCGGCGCAGGTAGTGGTCGCACTGCTGGTTGGTGCTGGCTTCGTGGCCAACGGCTACGTGGGCGGGTTCGCCGAGCAGGTCGTCCAGCCGGTGATGGCAGCCGCGCAGACGCCTGTGGGGCTGCTCGCCACCGCCGCTGCCTGCGTGCTCCTATGGGCCGCGGACGTACTGGTGCTGCGCTGGAGGGGACTGCGGTAGGGCTGGCTCGGCGCCTCGCCCCCGCCGCCAGCTGGCCGCCACCCCGCCCGCACCTGCGGCTGACGGCGCCCCCGCGCACTCCGGCCCGCCGAACGTGCATAATGGCCCGGTTAGTCACATAGTCATTGCAGTATCCGACCGGACCACCATCCGAACAGCACGCTGCTACCAGCGGCAGAAAGCGGTGCCTACGAAATGTTGCGTTCAGAACGACGTCCGTCACGTTCCCTGCTAGCCAAGATCCTCATCTCGACCTGCCTCATCGTCGCCGCCGGTGTCACCCCCGCGTTCGCCGAGGCGTTCTTCCTCCCCACCGGGGACGAGGTGCACAACACCGGCGACCCTCGACTGGTCGTCGACGTCCGGGGCGGGATGCACCTCACCTACCCGCTCGTAGCTGCACAGGGCGTGGTCTACGCCTACTGCGCGGCGGACTGCACCTCGGAGGAGCGGTTCGAGACGGTCACCTTCTACACCGACGAGTTCGGCGGGGTAGACACGGCCCTGGTAGCCGTCGACCCGGCGGGTCGGCCCCACCTGCTGTTCAGCAGCCACAACGCCGTGATGTACGCCACCTGTGAGGACCCCTGCGGCACGACCGGGCAGTGGGAGTCGCGGGTAGTCTTCGAGCACGACGGCGACTGGGAGCTCACGGGCGACGCCTTCGCGCTCGACCCGCAGGGCCGGCCGCGCTTCCTCATGCACGCCTACCAGGCCTACCTGGGCATCGGCCAGCCGGAGGAGGGCACCATGTACTTCCAGTGCGATCAGGCCTGCACCGACGCCCGCAACTGGACGGCCAGCGTCATCAGCGAGCAGAGCTGGCTGGAGAGCACACTGCGCTTCGACGCGCAGGGTACGGCGCACGTGGCCACCGTCATCCCCGTGGACGACGTGGAGCTGGTGGCGTACCTCACCTGCAGCAGCGACTGCGGCAACGAAGAGGTGGACAACTGGCCCGGCCTGGGCCTGACCACGGCCTACTCCGACCGTTACGTAGCCGAGATCGCGCCGGCCGTCTCGCTGGCCGTGGGCACCGACGGCGCGGTGCGGCTGGCCTTCCTCGGCGCGGACGGGGAGGAGAACTTCCTCGGCTACTACGAGTGCCTGGCGGACTGCACCGAGCCCGACGGCTCCACCTGGGAGGGCCTCATCCTGCTGCACAGCTCGGACGGCAGCGACCTGGGCGACGGCCTCGCGCTGGTGCTCGACCAGCAGGACCGCCCGCGCCTGGCCTACACCTCCAGCTCGAGCATCCTGGTGGCCTACTGCGACGGCGACTGCGTGGGCCGCAACGGTCCCGACGACTGGGCGCTAGCGGAAGGCGAGCTGGCCTCGGACATCCCGGCGGACGACATCTTCCTCTACTACAACTGCAACGTGGGGTTCTGGTTCCTGCGCCAGCCGGCGCTGGCCCTGCAACAGGATGGGCTGCCCGTGGTGGCCTACCGCGCGGAGGACAAGAGCGGCGGCTGGACCTCACCCGACCCCACCAAACCGAGCTGCCCGGCCGGCGTGGACATGACCATGACGCGCCTGTCGGTTCTCGACTCCTACTGAGCAGGTCTACTTAGCGTGGGCCGCCAACTCCTCACCGAGCGCGGCCCACACCACCCGTACCCCGTCTTCCGCCACTTCGCGCAGGGCCCGGCTGCGGTTGAGGCGCTGGCCCACAGCGGCCGCACGTGGGAAGTCGGTGCGCCACTTCTCTATGAAGGCGCCCGTGCGCCGATCCGGGTCGCCGTACGCCGCCAGCAGCCAGGTCGTCAGAGGCTCCTCCAGACCGTGCAGTGGGCCCTCTACGG
>CAYXUE010000041.1:7573-18297 GCA_964467885.1 uncultured bacterium
GCCAGCAGCCAGGTCGTCAGAGGCTCCTCCAGACCGTGCAGTGGGCCCTCTACGGAGGGTCCCTGCTCCCGGATGTAGGGCACGCTGTCGGCCATGATGGCCGCGCCTGCCCAGACGTCGCGCGAGGCGTAGACCACGTGACCCACGCCCGACATACGGCTGGCGCCCATGCAGAGCGGGCAAGGCTCGGTGGTGGTGTAGAGGACGGGCCGCGGCTGCGGGCGCTGGAAACCCATCTGCAGCAGCGCGTTCACCTCGGCGTGCGCCAAGGGCGAGCCGCCTATGTAGGGCGTGCCCGGCACGTGCGGCGCCTGCTCCGAGGCCTCGCTCAGGCGGTTGCGGCCCGAGGCCAGCACCTGGCCCTCGGCGCTGGTGATCACGGCGCCGATGGGCAGTGAGTCCCGGATGAACGACTCCCACGCCAGTTCCAGGCACTTGCGCCACACTTCCGGCAACTCGTCGAACGGAGTGAACGTGGCCCGCGCTGTTCCAGGTTGCTGCATGCCGGATTCTAGCCAAGGAACGCTCGAGGGGAGCCCGGGGTGGAGCTGCCGACGCTCGCCTAACGCGCCTCTCAGCCGCCGCGCCGCGCGCTCGGCTAATCTTCGGGCAGTCGCACCGGATCTCTCGACCCCCAACCTTGGTCCTCACGAGGAGGCCAGAGCGCATGCCTACACCTACCGGAGCCCGCTTTCTCTCGTTCCTCGCTGCGTCATGCGCGGCATTGGCCGTGGTTGGCGCAGCCCTGGCCCAGAACCTCCCCGACCCCGAATGGGCGGACCTCAGCCCGCAACTGGCCGACTACCAGTGCAAGCCCAGAGGGGACGAGCCGGAGCCCACCACCGAGGCGGAGCGCGCCAGGTACGAGATGCGCGCCCGTTACGCGGCCCTGATGCCGGCGTACCTGGCTCGGGTGGGGCCGAAGATGGCGGACCAGCTGCTCCAGCCCGTGGAAGGCGTGCGCGTGAGTCAGGTGGCCGACACCTACGGGGCGCCCCGGGCCGGCAACCGCACGCACGACGGGGTAGACATCTTCGCGCCGCGCGGCACACCCGTGCGCGCGGCCGCGCCCGGCTTCGTGTACCGCATAGACGACCTCAGCCTCGGCGGTCTCTCCGTGACCGTGGTGGGCGACGGCGGGGCTCGCTACTTCTACACGCACTTCGACTCCGTGCCGGAGAGCCTGCGCGAGGGTCAGCGGGTGGAGACGGACACGGTCATCGGCTACGTGGGCAACTCCGGTAACGCCGCCAGCACGCCGCCGCACCTGCACTTCGGGGTCTATCTGGGAGAGCCCGAGAACCTGTGCGCCTGGCGGCCCATCGACCCGCTGCCCTTACTAGTGGATAGGAACTGAACCTGTGCCAGCCGGAACGAACCATGAAGCGGACCGAACCCTACTCGACATGGGCACCCACCCGGCGGCTACGCAGGAGGCGGGCCCCTGGCTCTGGGCCATGGAGGAGATGCGCGCCGCCACGCTGGACACGCTGGAACGCATCGAGCAGGGCGGCCTGGGGCAGGAGTTCCTCGACTGGCGCGGGGCGGACGGCCGCGACAACTCCGTGGCCACCGTGCTTTATCACGTGGCCCACGTGGAGGTCGGCTGGCTCTACTACGACATGCTGGGCAGCGAACTGCCGGCCGACATGCGCCAGATCGTGCCCGAGGGCGGCCGCGATGAGGAGGGCCGGCTGCCGCATATGCCGGGCCTGACGTTCGAGCAGCTACGCGAGAAGCTCGCCCTCACGCGGGAGCGTTTCCTGGAGATCATTAGCCGGCTAACGCCAGAGGAGTGGCGCACGGCCAGCGAGCCCGAGGGGGAGGACTACGCCGTGACCCCGGCCTGGATCGCCTTCCACCTGCTGGAGCACGAGGCGGGGCACCTCTACGAGGTGCGGCGCACGGTGCGGAAGTGGTTGGAGCACAAGCGGGGCTGAGAACCCCGACTCGCTGGACCCGGCTAGGCCCCGCCCGACCCGGCTAGGCCCCGCCCGACCCTGAACCGACGCTCAACGAGCCGGACCGTTCCCCTCCTGGAGGCGAGAACGGCCCGTGCTAGCCTGAAATCACTCCACCTCATGGGGGCGATAACGATGCGCACGCCTTGCAGCACTCGGTCCACGACCACACGCTCACGTTCCCGGCTGCCCGGGAGACAGGGTGCCACCCGCGGCGGCCGCCGGGTGGTGCGCGCCGTCAGGGTGCCGCTGCTGGCCCTGCTCACGCTCCTCGGCTCAATGGCCGCCTGGGCGCAGGATGACCCCGTGCCGCCGCGCCACGCCAGCACGGCCAACCACGTGGACGTGCCGGGCAACGACATCCGGAGCCTCTTCGACGTCACGCTCACGCGCTGCCACGCGGCCTGCCTGGCCAACGGCGACTGCGTGGCCTTCACCTTCAACCAGCGTAACGGCTCCTGCTTCCTCAAGGACGCCGTGCCGGACACGCAGGGCTACATCGACGCCGTCACCGGCTTCGTTACCGAGGTGGAGCCCGCTGTGCTCGAGCGCGCGCAGGAGGCGGCCCTCACGCTCGACTTCCTCGAGAGCTACGACTTCCAGCTGGCCCGCGAGCAGGCGTCGGGCATGGCCGAGAACTACCAGGCGGAGCGCGAGAGCGAGGCGTACTGGCTGGAGGTGGCCTCCGAACGGGCTCCGGCGCAAGCCGTGCCCGCCCTGGGCGCCGCGGTCACCGTGAACGACAGCGGTAGCGCCTGGCTGCGCTACGCCACCGCCCGCCTGGCCCTGGCGGAGGCCTCGCGCACCGGGAGTTACGACCTGACGCGCCGGGCGGCCAGCGCCGCAATCAACGCGGCCCTACGGCTGCCGGAGCCGGAGCGCGCGGACGCGCTGCTGATCATGGCGCGTGCCCTGGAGGGCATCTCGCGTGGCGAAGCTGCCCTGGAGGCGGTGCGGCTGGCCGACCGGCTGGTGCCCGGCATCGCTCCTGACGAACTGGCCCGGCTGCGCGAGCTGTTCGGTTTCCGCGTCCTGCGCAAC
This sequence comes from uncultured bacterium, assembly GCA_964467885.1. GTDB lineage: Bacteria > Deinococcota > Deinococci > Deinococcales > Trueperaceae > JAAYYF01. The sequence continues at coordinate 10,576 of CAYXUE010000041.1, forward strand.
GACGTGGAGGCCCTCTCGGCCGCCCCGCGCATCTGCGTCTGGTTCTCGCAAGAACTCGACCCGGCGGCGGACCACTCCAGCTTCGTGCAGCGCTCCACCCCCGGCCTGGCGGTGGAGGTGGAAGGCAGCCAGCTCTGCGTCAGCGGTGTGCAGTACGGCGAGAACTACCGCCTGACCCTCCGCGCCGGCCTGCCCAGCGCGGAGGGCGAGACGCTGCCGGTCGATGTGACCATCGACTCGTACGTCAGGGACCGCAGCCCGGTGGTGCGCTTCCCCGGCCGGGCGTACGTGCTGCCCGCGGCCGGTCCCCGTGCGCTGCCCATCGAGACGGTGAACGCCAACCACTTGGAGCTCACGCTGCTGCGCGTCTCCGACCGCAACCTAGTTGCAACCATCCGACAGGGCGACTTCCTGCGCGCCATGAGCGGCTGGGAGGGCGACCGCTTCGAAGAGTTGATGACGGAGAACGTGTGGCAGGGCGAGGCCTTCCTGGACGGCGAACTGAACCGCGCCACCACCTCGCTGCTGCCGCTTTCCGAGGTGGGCGAGTTGGCGCCCGGCGTCTACGTGCTGCGCGCCGCCCTGGCGGGCGACACGAACGGCGGCACGGCGCCCACCATGCAGTGGTTCCTCGTCTCGGACCTGGGCGTCACCACCCTGGCGGGCAACGACGGCGTGCACGTGGTGGTGCAGCGCCTGTCGGACGCCGGCCCGGTGGCAGGGCTGAACGTCTCGCTGCTGGCCCGCTCCAACCGCGTGCTGGGCCAGACCGTCACCAACGAGGAGGGCCACGCGCACTTCCCCTCGGGCCTGGCGCTCGGCAGCGGCAACTCGGCTCCGGCGGCGGTGCTGGTGGAGGCCGAGGACGACTTCACCGTCATCTCGCTGGAGGAGCCCGAGTTCGACCTCACGGACCGGGGCGTGGAGGGGCGCGAGGCGCCCGGCCCCCTGGACGTGTTCTTGGCCAGCGACCGCGGCGTCTACCGCCCGGGCGAGACCATCAACCTCACCGTGCTCGTGCGCGACGCCCGCGCCACCGCCGTGAGCGGCCTGCCCCTCACCGTGCGCCTCATGCGCCCGGACGGGGTGGAGTACAGCGAGGTGCTCAGCACCGACGACGCCGCGGGTGGCTACGTGGTCCACCTGCCGCTGGGGCCCACCGCGCCGCTCGGCGCCTGGCGCGTGGAGGCGTACGTGGACACCAGTGCCGCTCCGCTGGCTACCAGCACGGTGCTCGTCGAGGAGTTCGTGCCCGAGCGCATAGATCTGGAGCTGGCACTGGCCGGCGAGGCGCCTGGGGAGGAGCTGCTTGACGCCGCCGCCGAGCCCGTGCTCCAGGTGGAAGCGCGCCACCTGTTCGGCGCCCCCGCTGCGGGCATGAACGTGACCGGCAGCGTGCGGCTCTCCGGCAGCAGCACGCTACCGGGTTGGCCCGGCTACCGCTTCGGCCGCCTGGACGGGTCCGGCGCATCGCAGTTGCGACTACTGCCCGCCGGCCTCGTGACGGACGACGAAGGTCGGGTGGAGGTGGCCTTGCCCCTGACACGCCTCGACCTGGAGCCGGTGCCCTACACGCTGGAGGTGACCGCCACCGTGCTGGACGGCACCTCGCGCCCGGTGGAGCGCACACTCGAGCGTCACCTGGAGCCCACGGCGCCGGTCATCGGCATAAGGCCCAACTTCGAGGGCGCGCTGCCGGAGAACGCGGACGCCACCTTCGACGTCGTGCTGGTGGACGAGGAGGGGCGCGCCGCTTCCGGCGAGCTGAGCTGGCAGGTCGACCGCGTGGAGACCACCTACCAGTGGTTCTCCTCCGGCGGACGCTGGTACTGGGAGCCGATCACCCAGCGGCAGCGCGTGGGCGAGGGTTCGTTCGCCACCAGCGGTGCCCCGGCCCAACTCAGCGTGCCCGTGACCTGGGGCCGCTACGAGCTGCGCGTGAGCCTGGCGGGCGAGCCGGCTACCAGCGCATCCACAGACTTCGTGGCCGGCTGGTACGCCGCCGACGCGGCGCGCGAGACGCCCGACCTGCTGGCCGTTTCGCTGGACGCCGACTCCTACGCCCCCGGCGACACCGCCAGCTTGCGCATCCTGCCTGAAGAGCCCGGCGTGGCCCTGGTGACGGTGTTATCGGACCGCGTGGTGCACATGCGCCTGGTGGAGGTGGCGGACGAGACGGTGGTGGAACTGCCGGTGACGGAGGAGTGGGGCGCCGGCGCCTACGTGACGGTCAGCCTGGTGCGTCCCTCCGGCGGACCGGAGCACCTGCCCACCCGCAGCCTCGGTCTGGATCACGCCGTCGTGGAGCCGGGCCAGCGGCAGCTGCGCGTGACTCTGATTGCGCCCGAAGAGGTTCGCTCCGGCGAGGAGTTGACAGTGGAGCTGGAGGTCGAAGGTCTGCCCGACGGCGCCACGCAGGGCGTGGCCCACGCCACGGTGGCGGCGGTGGACCTCGGCATCCTCAACCTCACGGGCTTCGCCGCGCCGGACCCCAGCCAGCACTACTTCGGCCAGCGCCGCCTGGGCGTGGCCATCCGCGACCTCTACGGCCGCCTCATCGACGCCCGGCAGGGTGCGGTGGGCGAGATCCGCTCGGGCGGCGACGCCGGCGCCGAGATGACCGGCGGGCCCATCCCCACCGAGGAGCTGGTGGCGCTGTTCAGCGGCCCGGTACTTGTGGAGGACGGCCGCGCCGCGGTGAGCTTCGAGGTGCCGCCCTTCGACGGAACGCTGCGCCTGATGGCCGTCGTGTGGACCGCTACCGCGGTGGGCGAGGCCAGCGAGGACGTGCTGGTACGCGACCCGGTGGTGGTGCAGGGCAGCCTGCCGCGCTTCATGACCCCTGGCGACAGGAGCCGGCTGCGCCTGGAGCTGACCCACGTGGCGGGTGCGGCCGGCGCCATGCAACTGATGGTGACCGGGCACGGCCTGGCGGAGGTGCCCGCCAGCGTGGAGTTGAGCGAGGGCGGTCGTGCGGTCCTCGACCTGCCACTGGCGCCCACGGAGGTGGGGGAGCACTCCTACGAGGTGACGCTGACCACGCCCGACGGGGTGGAGGTGCGCCGCGAGCTGCGCCTGAGCGTGCTGCACACGGACCCCGAGACCAGCAGCAGCGAGAGGCTGGAACTGGCGCCCGGCCGCACCCTCGTGCTGGACGACTCGTACATCGCGGACTTCAGGCCGGGCACGGCCACGCTCACCCTGGCGGCCGGTCGGGCCGGGGCGCTGGACCTGCCGCGGCAGGTGCGCAGCCTGACGGGCTACGGTTACGGCTCCACCGAGCGGCTGGCGTCCAGCCTGCTGCCGCTTTTCCTCGCACCCGACCTGGTCGCGGAACTGAACCTGGCTGACGCCGAGGAGAGGACGGAGCGACTGCAGCGCACGCTCGACCGCTTGCTCACGCGCCAGGCCGCCAACGGGAGCTTCGGCCTCTGGTACCCGGGCGGCTTCGACGTGTGGCTGGACGCCTACGTGACGGAGGTGCTGCTGAAGGCCGAGGCGCACGGTGCTGCGGTGCCGGAGGGCGCCATCCGCATGGCGCTCGACAACCTGCGCAACCGCCTGGCCCGCGCGGGCTCGATGCTGGACGGCGCCGCGGGTTACGCCTACGCCTTCTACGTCCTGGCCCAGGCTGGCGAGGCGGCCATCGGCGACCTGCGCTACCACGCGGACGTGCGCGCCGACACCTTCGACACGCCCCTGGCGGCCGCCCACCTGGGCGCCGCACTGGCGCTCTACGGTGAGCGGGCGCGCTCCGAGGCCATGTTCGAGCGGGCCGAGCGACTCGCGCTCGCTGACGCGGACGAGACCGTGTGGCGCGCCGACTTCGGCACGGAACTGCGCGACCGCGCGGCGCTTCTGGCGTTGGCAGCGGAGGCGGGCAGCAGCGCCGTGGACCGCGACCGGCTAATCGGCCTGGTTACCACCGGCCTGTCCAAGCGCTACCTCTCCACCCAGGAGGCGGCGTGGCTGCTGAGGGCCGCCGTGGCCGTCGGCACGGCCGATGCCGGTGCACTGGAGTTGGACGGCGAGGCCTTGGACGGCAGCGTCGTGACGCTGGACGTGTCGGAAACGCGGCAGATCACAAACGTGGGCAACGAGAACGTGACGGTGACGATCACCGCCTTCGGGGTGCCCGTAACGCCGCCTGCCGCAGGGGGCGCGGGCTACTCCATCAGCCGCACGCACTACACGCCCGAGGGCGAACTGGCGGACCTTGACGCCATCCGCGCCGGCGACCGTCTGGTGACCGTGCTGGAGATCACGCCGCAGCGCGGCGTACCGGGCGGACTGCTGCTGGTGGACGACGCGTTGCCCGCGGGCTTCGAGATCGACAACGCCAACCTGTTGCGCTCCGGCGACGTGCGCGCGTTGGATTGGCTGCAGGTCCAGGGGGGCGCCGAGATGACCGAGGCGCGCGCTGAGCGCTTCGTGGCGGCCATCCACTGGACCTCGCCGGAACCCCTGCGGCTGGCCTACTTCGTGCGGGCCGTCTCGCCGGGCGAGTTCCACTACCCGGCGCCGCTGGTGGAGGACGCCTTCAGGCCCACCAACCGCGCCGTGGGCGAGGCCGGGAGGTTGGTCATCGGGCCATGACGCTGCGGCGCGCCGCCTGGGCGGTAACCCTCGCCCTCCTGCTGGGCGCGGCCTGGTTCGGCTTCGAGCGTTGGGTAGGCGCCACGCAGCTGCCCGCACTGACGCCCGCCACCTCCGTGGAGGTGCTGGCGCGGGACGGCCGGCTGCTGCGCGCCTTCACGGTGGAGGACGGTATCTGGCGCCTGCGGGTGGAGCCCGACCTGGTGGATCGCGGCTACGTGGACATGCTGCTGGCCTACGAGGACCGGCGCTTCTACCGGCACGGCGGCGTGGACCTCCTGGCGCTGACGCGGGCGGCGGGCCAGTCGCTGCTGAGCGGCCGGGTGGTCTCCGGTGGCTCCACCCTCACCATGCAGGTGGCGCGCCTGCTGGAGGGGGGCAGCACCGGGCAGTTGGCGGGCAAGCTGCGGCAGGTGCGGGTGGCCTGGGCGCTGGAGCGCGAGCTGGACAAGTCGCAGATCCTGGCCCTTTACCTGCAGCTGGCGCCCATGGGCGGCAACTTGGAGGGCGTGCGGGCCGGCAGCCTGGCCTGGTTCGGCAAGGAGCCCGAGCGGCTGACCGAGGCGCAGGCCGCCCTACTGGTGGCCCTGCCGCAGGCGCCCACCACGCGGGCGCCGGACGCGCAGCCGGCGGCGGCTTTGGAGGCCCGCGGCCGCGTGCTGCAGCGCGCCGCGGCTGTTGGCGTCATCACCGCTGAAACGGCGCAGGCCGCCAGCGGCGAGGCGCTGCCCCAGGCACGGCGACCTTTCCCTGCGCTGGCGCCGCACCTGGCCGATCGGCTGAGAGCGGAGGAGCCGACCAGGCTGGTGCACCGCACGACCATCGACGCCGACCTGCAGGCGGCGCTGGAAGCCCTGGCGAGCTCCGCGTTGGCCGATCTGCCGCCGCAAGCCACGGTGGCGCTGCTGGTGGCGGACCCGGACAGCGGCGCCGTACTGGCCACCGTGGGTTCGGCCGACCCCACCAGCCAGGAGCGGCGCGGCTACGTGGACATGACGCGCGCCTTGCGCTCGCCCGGCTCCGCCCTCAAGCCGCTGGTCTACGGCCTGGCCTTCTCGGACGGTCTGGCGCACCCGGAGACGTTGTTGAACGACCGGCCCGAGGATTACGGCGGTTACGCCCCGCAGAACTTCGACGGCGTGTTCCGCGGCCAGGTCACCGCCCGGTATGCCCTCCAGCACTCCTTGAACCTGCCCGTGGTGGAGCTCACCCGGGCCATAGGGCCGGCACGGCTGCTGAGCGCGCTGCGGCAGGCGGGCGTGACGGCGGAGGTGCCAGGCGACGAGGCGGGTTTGGCCATCGCCCTGGGTGGCGTGGGCGTGAGCCTGGAGGGGCTGGTGCAGCTGTACGCGGCGATCGCGCGCGGCGGCACCGCGCGGGACCTGCAGGTGGTGGCGGGGGCGGAAGAGACGGCCAGCCCCGCTCCCCGGCTACTCACTCCCGAAGCCGCCTGGCAGGTGGGCGACGTGCTGGCGGGTGCGCCCCGTCCCGCCAGCGCGCCCCGGGTGCCGCTCGCCTTCAAGACCGGCACCTCGCACGGGCACCGCGACGCGCTGGCGCTCGGGTTCGACGGCGAGCACGTGGCGGGCGTGTGGGTGGGGCGCGCGGACGGCTCGCCCGTGCCCGGCATGTACGGCGTGGACGTGGCCGCGCCGCTGCTGTTCGCACTTTTCGAGAGGCTAGGCGGGGTGAAGCCGTTGCCGCCTCCGCCGCCCACCGTCCTGGCAGCGGCTTCCAACGCCGAGTTGCCGCCAAACCTGCAGCAGTTCGGCATGCGCGTTGTGCAGACCGAGGACGCCCCGCGTCTCACCTTCCCGCCGGAGGGCGCCTCGTTGGTGCTCACGGCGGGAGGTCTACCCGTGAAGATCGAGCGCGGGCAGGCGCCCTTCACCTGGTTCGCCAACGGCGCGCCCGTGCTGCTGGCCACCTACGAGCGCGAGGCGCGGCTGGAGGTGTCAGGGCCCGGCTTCGTGACGCTCTCCGTGGTCGACGCGCAGGGGCGGTCGGCGCGCGTACTGGTAGAGGTCCAGTAACCCCGGTGGGCGACCGTAGAGCTGGAGGAGGTTCACGGGCCCAGACGAGCCGGGGTTTGCAGCGCAAACCGGTTGGCGAGAGGTGCTAGGGTAGGTGCACAGGAGGAAAAGATGACCACCCGTAGCGCCTCGACCGTGAGGAAACGCGACCTGGCCCAGCTAACCCGCGCCTACCCCTACCTGCAAGGGTACGCGGCGCTGCCCTTCCTGCTCGTTGTTCTGGCCACCCTGCTCATCAACGGTGGCGTGGTCACCGGCGCTTGGAGTTGGCTGGCGGCGATCGGCAGCGTCCTCGTCGCCAGCCACGCGTCGAACGTCATCCGGCGCTGGTACGAGCGCAACTTCGGCTTGGTCCGCCCCGCCGGTGCTCGGGGGTGGCAGCCGTTCATCACGTACGTCGGGCTGATGCTCCTAGGCTTAGTCATAGTGCCGGCACTGCTCAGCAGCCTTGCCAGGGTGCCGGCCGAGTTCTTCGATGGCAAGGTGATCGCCTGGCCCTACGCCGTGTTGGGCATCCTCCTCGTGGGGCAGGCCTTCATCCTGCGTCCCTACCTGTCTTTCAACGCCGTGTTCGGCGCGCTGCTGGCAGCGCTCGCGCTCGTGCCGTTGGGAGAGTGGCTGGGGTTAGCGGGCAACGTCCACCCCTTCAGAGGCGCTGCCGGCCTAGCGTTCATGACCGTGGGCCTAATCGGCTACGCCTTCACCACGCACGCCACGCTGGTACGCGAGCTGCGGCGGATGCAGGCGGAGTTGGGTGCGGCGCCCACCGCATTGGAAGCGGGTCCCACAGAAAGTCATGAGGACCAGCCATGAGCCCGAGCGAACCGTTCCAGGAACTCGCCGCCCTCGACCGCCTCATCCACGAGCCCGGTCGCCTGGCCATCCTCACGGCGCTGTCGGCCTGCGAGTCGGCGGACTTCGTCTTCCTGCAACGCCTCACCGGCCTCTCCAAGGGCAACCTCTCCGCGCACCTCAGCAAACTGGAGGAGGCAGGCCTGGTGCTCATCCGTAAGGAGTTCGTGGGCAAGGTGCCACGCACGGTGGTCAGCCTGACGGAGTCCGGCGGTGGCGGGGTGCGCGCCTACTGGGAGCG
>CAYXUE010000041.1:18397-19853 GCA_964467885.1 uncultured bacterium
AGCAGCGCCAGCGCGCTGTCCTCGGCCACCAGGTAGGCCAGGTGGGCGGCCACCCCCTGCTCCGCCAGGCGCAGCAGCTCCAACGGGTCGAAGCTCGACACCCACACGCGTTCGGCCACCTGATCGGGCCACGTGGCCAGCTCCTCGGCCAGCTCCACCGCCCGCGGATCGCCGCCGGGCGCCGAGGTCTTGAGCTCCAGGTTCACCACCGCTTCCGGGTACTCCTCCAGCAGCTCCCGCAGGTCGGCCAGGGTTAGCAGGTCGGGGTCGGCGCTCCGCAACCCCGCCAGGTCGTTACGCGAGATGACGGCCGAGAGCTCCGGCAGGGGTCCTATATGTGGGTCGTGGTTTATGACGAGTACACCGTCGTTGGTGCGCTGCAGGTCGGTCTCTACGCCGTCCAGGCATGCTAATGCGGCCGCCAGCGCTTCGCGGCGGTTCTCCGGCGCCTGACGCGGCGCCCCTCTATGGCCTAGAGCCAGTGAGAGCCGTCCGTTCCAGGGCGCGGAACGCGGCGTACCGGATGCCTTGGTAGCCATGCAGCTGATGATAATGCGCCCGGCCGGGCCACGGTAGACGACCACGGTCGTCGACTGACGCGCACGTGACAACGGACCACTAATCTGCCGTCACGCACGACGGATGGGCATCCTCGGAGATATTTCTCCGCTAGAATGTCCCGTCGCAAAGTTCAAGTTGTGCGAGAAACCATGGAGGTACTCATGAAGCGTTTGATCCTCATGCTGGCCAGCCTGGCCTTGATCTCGTCCGCCCTGGCGCAGACCCAGATCGAGTTCTGGCACGCCTTCTCCGACGCCAACCGTTCCGGTTGGATCCAGGACCGCATCGACGAGTTCAACGCCCAGCTGGCCGAGCAGGGCAAGGACTACGTGGTGGTCGGCGAGCGCAAGGGCAGCTACCCCGAGACCCAGCAGGCCGCCGTGCTGGCCGCCCGCCAGGGCAACCCGCCGCACCTGGTGCAGCTGTACGAGGTGGGCAGCCAGATCGCCGTTGACTCGGGCATCTTCATGCCGGTCATCGAGCTGGGCGAGTTCGACACGGACGACTACATCGAGCCGGTGCTGAACTACTACACCATCAACGGCCAGGTGAACTCCATCCCCTTCAACTCCTCCAGCCCGATCATCTACGCCAACCGCGACCTCATGACGGCCGCGGGCGTTAGCGAAGTGCCTGAGACCTTCGGCGGCATCATCGAGGCGTGCGAGGCGGCCGAGGCCGCAGGCGTGCTGACGGCCGACGTGAAGTGCTTCGGCGTGAGCCTCAACGGCTGGTTCATCGAGCAGTGGGTGGCCCAGCAGGGCGAGCCGCTGGTGAACAACAACAACGGCCGCGACGGCCGCGCCACCGAGGTGCTCCTCACCTCCGATGCCGTCAAGAACGTCTTCAACTGGTTCAAGACCCTCAACGACAACGGCTGGTACACCTACACCGG
>CAYXUE010000042.1:0-19169 GCA_964467885.1 uncultured bacterium
TGCTGGAGCTGGTGAAGATGCGAGCCTCCCAGTTGAACCGCTGCGGCTACTGCCTGGACATGCACAGCAAGGATGCCCGCGCAGCGGGGGAGAGCGAACAGCGCCTATACGTGCTGCCCGCCTGGCGCGAGGCGCCGTTCTACACCGAGCGCGAGCGCGCCGCCCTGGAGTGGACGGAGGCGGTGACCCTCGTGGCCGAGAACGACATCTCCGACGAGCTCTACGAGCGCGTCAGGCGGCAGTTCGGGGAGGACGAACTGATAGACCTCACCCTTGCGGTCACCACCATCAACACCTGGAACCGCCTGGCCATCGCCTTCAGGTCGCCGGTGGGCAGTTACGAACCCAGGGGAGACTGACCCTAGCGAGCCGCCGCTACTGCGTAGGTAACGCCCTCACGCCATGTAGTACTCCCACTTGATGCCGTCGGGATCCTTGAAGGCCACGTACCGTTTGCCCAGGGCGTCGTCCATCTTGGCGCCCGTGTTCCAGATGCCCTCCTCCTCCAGGCGGCCGGCCACCCGCTCGAGTTCCGCCTCGTCCTCGCAGATGAGGGCCACATGGTCGAGGCCCACGCGGAAGGGGTCGAACTCGTCGTTGGCGGGGGAGTTCTCGTCCGGTCCCCGGATGCCGAACACGGTCGGGCCGGCCGAGAAGAGGACCAGGCCGGGGAACTCGGCCACCACGGGGAAGCCGAGCGTGGCCGTGTAGAAGCGCTTGCTCCTATCTAGGTCCGTGACCCGCAACGCCACGTGGTGAACGCCGGTCGTGCGCAACTCGATGCTCATACGTCCGCTCCCCTCGGTACTCCTTGGATCGATCCGGATTATAGGGATCCAGGCAGAACATGCGGCATTCACGTGTCATAGACGCGGGACGGGCGATTTCCGGCGTCTATGCTTTGCCTGATGGACCCGCCGTCCGACACGCCGATAGCACTACCGTGGCCCGCGGTAGTGGAGAACCTGCGCACGTACGCGGTCTTCACTCTGAACGCCGACGGCATCATCGGTTCCTGGAACCGCGGCGTGTACGAGCTGTTCGGGTACGAGGAGCACGAGTTCGTGGGGCAGCCGGGGCGCATCATCTTCACGTCCGAGGACCGTGCCCTGGGTGTGGTCGAGCAGGAGTTGGCCGTGGCTCTCGAGCAGGGCGAAGCCATGGACGACCGTTGGCACATGCGCAAGGACGGCTCGTGCTTCTGGGTGAACGGCATCATGCACTGCGTGCGGGATGCCAATGGCACCGTGCTCGGCTTCCTGAAGATGATGCGCGACCAGACCGAGAAGCTCGGCATGGATGCGCGCATCCAGGAAAGTGAGGAGCGCTTCGCTAAGGCGTTCCGCATGAGCCCCACGCCCATCGCGGTGTTCGAGCTGCCCGGTGGCCTCATCATCGAGGTGAACGAGGCCTTCACGCGGACGTTCCGACTGGAGCGGTCAGAAGCGATCGGCCGGGTTCTGCCGGAGATAGGCATAGAACCCAAGGACGACCCCATCGGCCGCATACGCGACGAGCTGGTGGCCGGTAGGTCGGTCGGTTTCGAGGCGCCGTTCCGCCGTGGCGACGGCGAGACCGGGTACGGCACCTTCGCGTTCGAGTCGATCGTGCTGGGCGGCGAGCCGCACGCGGTCATGCTCGTGCACGACGTCACGGGGTGGCGCCGCACGCAGGAGCAGTTAGAGCAGCAGAACCAGCTGGTAACCGCCATCCTCGACAGCCTGCCAGGCGTGTTCTACATGCTGAAGGACGGTCACCTTGTGCGCTGGAACCGGGAGTTCGAGCGCGTGACCGGCTTCAGCTCCGAGGATCTGGCCGTGGTCACGGCCGACGACCTGGCGGTCGAGGGCGAGGATCTCCGGGAACACTTCGAGATCGCCTTCCGCAACCGCGAGTACGCGGTGGAGGCGCATCTCCGAACGAGGGAAGGCGCACCCGTGCCGTACCTACTCACCGGTAGGCGCGTGGTGATAGACGGGGAGCCTCTCGTACTGGGCGTAGGGGTGGACATCAGCGATCAGCACCGGGTGCGCAAGGTGCTCGAGCGCCGGGCGCAGGAGCAGGCCGCGTACGTGGACCTCTCCGCCAGATCGCTCTCGTCGGCGGATCTGGACTCCGTCCTCGAGTTCGCGGTGCGCCGCATAGCCGAGACGCTCGGTGCCGAGCACGTGCAGATCGTGGAGTTCCAAGGCGAGGATGTAGACATCCGGGCCAGCTTCCACGGGGAGAGCCCCGCCTCCGCGTCGGCGCTGATGGCCAGCGCGCGCTTCGCGGGGGACCGACGGAACCTGATCAACGTAGATGCGGGCACCTGGTCCGAGGAGGAGCTTCAGGGCCTCGGTGTGGGGAGCGGCATCCGCGTACGCATCCAGGGGCGGGAACGCCCTTTCGGCATCGTGGAGGCTCTTGCCGTGCGCGAGGGGGCCTTCTCCGAGGAGGACGTTCGCTTCCTGCGCGGCGCGGCCTTCCTGCTGGCCGGCGCCGTGGAGCAGCGGCGCCTCATCCGGCAGCTGGCCCACCGCGCCGACCACGACGACCTCACGGGCCTCCTCACGCGCATAGCCTTCGAACGGCGCCTGGTGGACGCCCTGGAGCGCGCCAAGCGGCAGGGCGCCATGGTGGCGGTCCTCTTCCTCGACCTCGACCGCTTCAAGAACGTCAACGACTCCTTGGGTCATCAGGCCGGGGACGAGGTGCTGAGGATAGTGGCCAAGCGCTTGCGCGAGGTGGTGCGCAGCTGGGACGTGGTGGCGCGCCACGGCGGCGACGAGTTCGTGCTGTTCCTGCCCGACATCGAGTCCGGCTCCGAGGTGGCGCACGTGACCGCCCGTCTGCTGGAGCTGTTCGAGGAGCCCTTCAGCGTGGCCGGACGCCAGCTCATGATAGGCACCACGGTCGGCATCGCCCTCTTCCCGGAGGACGGCGTGGACGCGGAGACGCTCCTGCGCGCCGCGGACACGGCACTCTACGAGGGCAAGGCCCGGGGCCGGAGCAGCTTCCACTTCTTCACGCGCGAGCAGAACGAACGGGTGAAGGGGCGCCTGGAGCTGGAGGCGGACCTTAGGCAGGCGATAGACGGCGACGAGTTCGACATGCTCTACCAGCCGCAGGTCGGCGTGGCCGACGGCGCCGTGCGCGGCGTGGAGGCGCTCATCCGCTGGCGCCATCCCCAGCGCGGCCACCTGGCGCCGCGCGATTTCCTGCCCGTGGCCGAAGCTATCGGCCTGGCCGTGCCCCTCGGGGAGTGGATCCTGGGCAAGGCGTTCGCGGACCATGCCGCCTGGCGCGGGCAGCCCGGCAGGCCCGAACGCGTAGCGGTGAACGTGACCACCCGCTACTTCCTGCAGCCCTCGTTCCCCGATACGCTGGCGTCCCTGGCGCGTGAGGCGGGGCTCGATCCGAACGAGACAGAGATCGAGGTCAGCGAGTCCACTCTCATGCAGGACATCGACCTCGTTACCGGTTACATGCGGGCTCTGAAGGATCGTGGGTTCGGGCTCGTGCTGGACGACTTCGGCGCGGTGGCTTCCCCGCTGGCGCGCCTAAGGTTCCTGCCGCTGGACCGCCTCAAGGTCGACGACGTGCTCACGCAACGGCTCCAGCACGCCGACGAAAGGCGCTTGGCCGAAGCGATAGTGCAGGTGGCGCTGGGCCTTGGGATAGTGCCGGTGGCCGAGGGGGTGGAGACGCCCGAGCAGCACCGAGCCGTGAGCGAGCTAGGCTTCCAGACCGCTCAGGGACGTTACTACGCCGAGCCGATGACGCACGGTGCGGTTCGGAAGTTCCTCGAGGAACGCGGCGGATGAACGGCCTCCGGTGCGAGGGTGCCTCTTGGGGAGGCGGGATCATCCGCGAGGCCGGCCCGTTGGCCCCGCCCTGTACTAGCCCTCCTGGCCGTACTCCGCTCCGTAGTAGCGCTCGATCTGCATGCTACTCAGCAGGCCTACTCCAACTCGGGCGCCGCTGGCGCCACCGCCGCGAAGGCGCAGCCGTTGGCGCCGTCCTGCATGCAGGCGCCCAGGCGCACCTCGTAGCCGAGCAGGCTGGAGAGGAGCCGCTCGTCGTAGCGGCAGACGGCGCGCGTCTTGGCCGCCAGGCGGTGGAAGACGCAGTTCACGGCAACGATGGTTCCGTCCGGCAGGACGCGGGCGTCGTAACCCAGGCCGTTCATGAGGTTCACCACCGCTTCGCGCCTCTCGGGCTCCGGCAGGGCGGCCAGAGCCTCCTGCTCGCCCTCCGCAACCCGGTGGGCCATGCGTGCCAGCAGTTGCTGGAGCGCCTCCTCGCCCAGTTCCTCCCGCACCGTGGCCAGCATGCCCTCGGCCAGCAGGTCGTACTGCCGCGGGAACGCCTCGAGCCCGGCTTCCGTGAGGCCGTAGGCGCGGCTCGGCCTGCCCCCGGTGGCCGTGCGCCTACCGACGACCTGCACCAGTCCGTAGCGCTCCAGCACGTCCATGTGCTGCCGCACGGCGTTGCGGCTGATGCCGAGAGAGACGCTCAGCTCATCCAGCGTTAGCCCCGTTGCCTTGTTCCTCAGCAGGCTGCTGAGGATGGCGTTGCGGGAGTCAGAACCCTGGAGTGCGGACTGGTTCATAGGGAACCCCTCACATCCGCTGCCTTGACTCGGCTTCATCCCTGCGCATGTCCTACTCTAAGCTTATGGACCTTATGACAGCAAATAGTTGCATAACTCGCCATAGTCTGCTAATGTCTGCTCAGCGCGCGAATCCAAGGGTCGCCCGGGAGGCCCGAAAGGCCGAACATGAAACTATCGACTAGGTTCATCGTGTATGTAGCGGCCCTCGTTATCGGTTCCATGGCCCTCGCTCAGACACCGGACGTGCCGGACGGCTGGGTACCGGTAACCGAGCTCCTCCCCTTGCCCGATTTCATCCCCGGCGCCGGCGCACTCTACATCCAGCCGGACAACGCCCCGGTGGGCCCATGGCTGGCCTACGGCCGTGACGGCACGCTCATCGAGGTGCTCTTCATGGTGCCCATCTCCCAGATGCAGGAAGCCATGAACTGGGACGATCTGGCGACAGGCACCCTGGCCGAGTTGGGCATAACGGCCATAGATCACGTGGACATCAGCTATAACGGCGGTCATCCGGGCATGGCCGAACCGCACTACCACTTCCGCCTGGTGCTGGTGGACGCGGCCACCCAGGAAGGGGCCCTCAACCCCTAACAAGCGGCGGCGCATGGTCACGCAACCGGGCGTTCTAACCATGCGCCGCCCTCACCTGCTTTGAGGGCGAGGACCCAGGTGGCGCTAGTCGAAATCAGGCCGGGCTTCGCTCGGCGCTCTCGCGATCATCTTCGCTAGCAGCGTTCTCCAGGGCCGCGTTCAGGCCCAGCAACAACTCCTCGAAGTCGGGGAAGAGGAACGGCTCGACGCGGGCCAGGTGTTCTTCCAAAGACCTGGGCGGGGTCCGGAACTCCGGCACTTCGCGCTCGATCGTGGATTCGCGCACGAGCCGGGCCGCCACCAGCTGCGTGCCGGGGAAGGCGTACACGTACTGACCCAAGTCGCCCTCCGCCCGGTAGGCTAACCGGCCGCCGGCCTGCCACTCGAAAGGCGTTACGCCGGCCGGTACCCGTGAACGCCAACCGGCGCCCAGGGCCCTGTTCAGCCTCACGAAGAAGTGGGTGGGCGAGCGGTGCTCGCCCTGCAACTCCGCGAAGGTGCGCAGAACGTCGGCTTCGGCCTCCGCGTGCTCCAGCGCGGCGAGCAGATCACCCGTTACGGAGATGCGCGTGTCGAAGAAGTGCCACCACATGAGGGCGCTCTCGTGGCCATCATCCACGCCCTGGTCCATGGCGTCGAACCAGCTCTCGTCGATCAGCCGTGTACCGTTCCACTCGCCCCGGTTAAGCACCAGCTGGCCCAGCCGCACCAGGTCGGCCGCGTGGAGGGCCAGGCCGGACATGGCGTGCGGGTTGCCCGCGTCGTCCTTCAGCCATGGGCTGTCCGCTATGCCCAGCGGTCTGAGCAGCTCCTGGCGCGCGAAGTCGTCCAGCTTGCGCCCGTCGGCGCGCTGCACCACGCCGGCGAGTAGGTTCACTGCCTTGTTGTTGTAGGCGAAGGCCGTGCCCGGCTCGGCTTCCAGCTCCGCGGCCAGTGCCAGCTGCACGAAGTCCGGGCTGGGGTAGATCTCCTCCACGGTCATGGGCACGTTCTGCAGGCCCGAGGTGTGCTCCAGCAGCATGCGCACCGTGATGAGTTTCTTGCGGCCCTGTCGCCATTCAGGGAAGAGGGCGTGCACGGGCTCCTCGATGGAGGCCAGCTTGCCGAGGGTCACCAGACGTCCGATCACCAGACCGACCACGCTCTTGGTTACCGACATGGTCTGGATGGGCTCGCTCCGAGTCGACCCACCTTGTGTCAGTCTGGCGCCCTCGCCGAACGTCCAGCTGCGCGTGACGCCGTGCCACGAGATGGCCAAGTCATCCGTCCGCGTTTCTCCGGCGCGTTCAAGCAGGGCAGCCAGGCGCGCATCAGCTTGTGGGGGTAACTCCATCCTTAGTAGGAAGCCTAGCAGAGGAGCTTCCTGATATGACACCGGTTCGGGCCCGGCGCCTTTCCGGCTGGAGACTCCTCCGGCTGCAGCGCCCCTCGCTTCACCGCATTCGGTGGTGGAGCCAGCGCCCGGAGGTTAGGAGAAGCCCATGACGACAGAACACCTTCACACGGGAGTGGCCAGTGACCCAGCTCCGACTAGTAACTTCTCGCTCCGGATCGTGGCGCCCCTTGCCACGGCTCTCCTGCTCCTGATGATTCAGGGGGCGTTGGCTCAGCCGGCCGAGACCACCCTGGACCGCGGCCGGGAGTACACCCAGCAGTTCTACGCGGGAGAGCTGGAGGGCCTGGTGGCCCGCTTCAGCACTGAGTTCGCCGACGTCATCGGCGGAGAGGCTGGCCTGCGCGCCTTCCGCGACGGCTTCCTGGCGGACGTGGGTGAAGAGGTCGAGGTCCTCTCGGAGAACGTGACCCCCCACCCGGGCGCCGAGGTCTATCAGCGCGTGGTCACGTTCGAGAAGTTCGGCAGCCCCGTAGCCATCGTGTGTGCACTGGACCCCGAAGGCACTGTGCTGGGCATGTTCATCGGCCCTGCCACCGAACCGCAGGAGGCGCCCTCCGCCTACCTCGACTACGAGACGCGGACCGAGCTGAGGCTGCCCTTCGAAGGCGAGTGGTTCGTAGGGTGGGGTGGCCGCAGCATCGACGAGAACTACCACGCCGCCTACCCCGACCAGCGTTTCGCCTACGATTTCCTCATCATTAGGGACGGTTCTAGTCGCGAGGTCGGCGGCACCGGCAACGAGGCCTACTACTGCTTCGGGCAGCCCATCCTGGCGCCGGGAGCCGGCACGGTGGTGACGGCGTTGGACGGCGAGCCCGACCGCACACCCGGTCAGCTCATCGCCGAGCCACCGCTGGGCAACCACGTGATAATCGATCACGAGAACGGCGAGTACTCCTTCCTGGCTCATCTACGTCAGGGCACGGTGGCGGTACAGGCAGGCCAGCGGGTAGAGGCCGGTGACCTGGTGGGAGAGTGCGGCAACAGCGGTCACAGCTCCGAGCCTCACCTGCACTACCACCTGCAGACCACGCCCGACTTCGGCATGGGCGATGGGTTGCCGCCGCAGTTCACCCGTTACCTGGCCGATGGCCAGGCTGTGGAGCGCGGCGAGCCCGTGCGCGGGCAGCTGGTCCGTTCGGCCGAGTAAGGATCAGTTCAGGACGGCAGGTCTCGACCGTTGGCCTGCAGTGCCTCCCGCAGGATGCGAACGGCCCGCGGACCGACGCCGTGGAGTTCCAGTAACTCCGCTTCGGTGCGCGCTGCCACCTGCGTCAGATCGGTGATGCCCGCCAACAGCAACGCCCTGGTGGCGGGCTTGCCCAGGCCGGTGGGAAGGCCGTCGGGCCCGTCCGGCGCTGCCCCGCCCAGCGCGGACCGCGCTGAGGCTGCCAGCTCTTCCGGAGCAACGGCCAGCCAGGACTTGAAGACCAGGCTGTTCAGTTCCATCCCGTTCACTTCGGCCAGGGCGACCGCCACCCCTTCGGGCGCTCCGTGGGGTGAAGTGGCCTCCGTGATGGTCACTCCGGTCACCGAGCGCCGCACCGTGTCGGCGTCCAGCTGCAAGCGCACCAGACCATCCGCGGTGAGCTCGGCGAACCGGCGGCCCGCGACGCTGAAGCTGGGAAGAGACTTGGAGCCGTCCTCCTCGGCACCCGGCAAGCTAGATGCGGTTCTACGGAGCTGCGCCTTGGTCGTCACCAGTGAACCTCCGAGTGAGTTCGTACCCTGCTGGATGGCGTATCGCCTGGGCAGTGCTTACCTTACCGGCACCTCGGGTCGAACCGGCGGCGTGCGCCAGAGGTGGGAGTAGACGATAGCGCCCCGTATCGTTTGTAAATTGGATGGCTCTGCGATCTTCTCGTGAGAGAAAGGAGATGCCGTCTTGATTGTCAAGGTCTGAGGTAGTTGGGATTGGACGGACGGTCGCTTCATGCCGTGCACGTAATAGGTGCCATGGAGGCCACAGATCGCAACGTCCACACCGATTTCTTCTCGCGCCTCCCGCACTGCAGCCTCTCGCACCGTTTCGTTAGCCTCGACGACACCTCCTGGTAATGCCCACCGCCGCAGACCGTAACCGTGCCGCACCAGAAGGACCCTGCCGTTTTCATCCGAGAGAAAGACGGATGCGGCGCGCCCTACAGGAGCACGGGTTCCGTCCGTCACGGAAACGGCATCTGAGCGGACTTGGAGCTGTAAACCACGCGCGTAAATTGCCTTTCGAAGCCGAGAGATTGGTATAAGTGCGACGCCGGTTGATTGTCCGTGTAGTGGCTGAGCTTAGCGGTACTTACGTTCCTGGCATTCATACGGTTCAGGCCCTCGGTTAGCAGCGCTCGAGCCGCTCCTCTTCGTCTGAACTCGGTTTTGGTCTCGATGGGCTCGAACACTCCGATGGCGTTCTGCTCATCGATCCAGAAGAGGCATTCGGCAATCACCTCGCTTTCACGGCTCACTGCCACGAGGTGTTGATCCCGCCGATATAGCGGTGCATTCAGGATGCGTGAGAACTTGCTCGGCTCCGTTCTGATGACCGGTGGTTGCCCATTCTCGAAGTCGGCGTCTACTATCGTTCGGACTTCGAAGAAGGTGTCTACCGGTGTCTTTGCTACCGTCTTTGGAAGGCCCAGCGTCAGCTGTGTATAGCCCTTCTGGTGCGATGCGTAACCGCAAGCTGCGGCCGCCCGTAGAAGGGCGGAGTGGTTTTCCCGGATGAAGAAGGAGACGGTAGCAGGGCCTCCGACACCTCTGCGGAGCTTCGCTAACCAGTCCAGGCCGACGCTGAATGCTGCCAGCCCGATTTCGGTTTGTTCGAGGCCGGGGCGCATCTCGTAATCGAAGGTGGCGTACTGCCGTGACAGTAGGATCATCCCCTGTGCATCGCCCCCATTCTCTCCTTCGAGGAATAGTTGCGTTTCCGGGTTCTCATACCCGCCGTCGCGCCACCACCAGTGGATGTCGCCTACGTCCCACATGCCACCGAGAGGGTCTTCTTTGCGGCAGGCGACGACGAGCTCTGTTGCCCTTTCGAGGTACTGCTCTTGTGCGTAGCCTTGCAGCCGCATTTACACAGTTTAAGGCGCGGCTAAGGCGCCCCTACATATCGTCACGGGCATGCAGCTTCTTGCCCGATCTAACCGCAACTGGAACGCAACGCTCCTAATACTGCTGACGTTTGGTTTGGCAGCTTGTGGCGGCACTACCCCCGACGGCAGTAGTACGGTCACCGCCATAACGGTGAATCCAGACAGTCTCGCGCTGCAGGCCGGCCAGAACCAAGCTGTAACGGCGTCCGTTGTGGGCACTGGTGACTTCAGCAGGGCGGTCACATGGAGCAGCAACGACGCGTCCATCGCTACGGTGAACGGGACTGGCGTAGTGACAGGCGTTGCGGCTGGCAGCACTAACGTAATCGCCAGGAGCGCCAGTTCGCCTTCGATTCAAGCCACGGTGCAGGTGACGGTCACGGCAGCGCAGGCCGAGTGCCAGCAACCCGGTCAAGTGGTTGAGATACCGGACGCGCTCCTGAGGAAGGCAATGTTGTACTTTCTGGGCGCCGACGAGGTGACTAAGTGCGAACTCGCGAAGATTGAATTTCTCCGCGCGCAGAACTTCGGTGTGGAGAGCCTTGAGGGGTTGCAGTACGCGACCAGCTTGAAAGAGCTTGACTTGATGATGAATCTGGTCACTGACCTGTCGCCCATTGCCGACCTGAACCTGGAGATGCTCAAGGTATCTATCAACCTCTTAACGGATCTCTCGCCCATAAGCGACATGACTTCCCTCAGAGGCCTTCTTGCCGGCCCGAACGAAGAGCTACGCGACCTGAGCGACTTATCTGAACTAGGGAACCTGGAAGAACTGTCAATCGGGGACACTGCCATTGCGGACCTGAGCGTACTGGAGCGGTTCCAGAAACTCGAAAACCTGGTGGTAGGAAGTTTCGGGCCAACCAGGCCCAGCGATTACACGGTCCTCACCCGACTCCCGGAGCTGACGGAACTCACGGTGCTGGTCATGCCGGCGGAAGAGCTGCGGCAGCTGCGCGGCATCCCGAAGTTGACGCACCTACACCTCCGGACCACCGAGGCTTACGCGGACGTGTCGGACGTGCTCGGGCTCACGCAGTTGGAGTCGCTGACCATCAGGCTACCGGCGGGAACGGAACTCTCTGCGCTAAGCGGCATGACCGACCTCGTCACGCTCAACGTGGCCGACAGTTTCGTAACCGACCTCTCGCCACTACTGACGTTGACGAACCTCGAACTGGTGGACGTGCGCCGCAACTGCCTGCCGGGGAACGTTACGGAAGACAGCGCCTACATCGCGCTCGTTGAAAGAGGAGTGCACATCTGGCACGACCCCCAGCGCACCGCCTGTTGAAGGCAGTGGAGTCGGCGCTAACGGTCTGGCTTATCACAAGTTTTGGAACGACCTAACGGCACTCGAATACACACGTGCATTCACGTTCACTCGCCTGGACTGTCAATTGGAGGAATCGCTCAAAATGCAAGAATCTCTCCGAACCACTTTGCTCGCCACTTCTGCGCAGGCAACTTCGCGCGTCCTTGGCGCTATCGCTGGCTTATCGCTGTTTGCAGTGACCTTCGCTCAGGGCGTGCTCTTCGACAGCGGACCAGTGATAACGCACCCTGGCGCGGGGTTTGAGAACGCTGACGTCAGCATGGTGCAATCCGACCTTGACCTCGTCGGGTTTGGCTTTGGGGCTGTAAAATCTGAAAATTTCGATAACCGCTTGGCGGACGACTTCGAGGTAACCTCGCCGCTCGGTTGGCAGCTCCAGTTGGCGGAGGTGCACACATACCAGTCGGGTTCGGGTACGGAATCCACGATCGAGCAGGCGAACTTCCGGATCTGGAACGGCGTACCTGGCGAGGAAGGTAGTAGCGTGGTCTACGGCGATGGCGCCAGCGACTCGCTACTGTCGAGCGACTTCAGCGGCATCTACCGGACACCGGCGGCCAATTTTGCAGACACCAGCCGTCCCCTCATGCTGAATACGTTGGACATGAGTCAGGTGTTCTTGCCGCCCGGCACCTATTGGCTCGACGTGCAGTTCTCAGGCAGCTTAGGAAATGGGCCGTGGATTCCACCTGTAACTATCCTGGGGGAAGACACCACGGGCAACGCGCTCCAATACTTCTCTAGCTCGTCGAGTTGGAGCCCGGCCATAGACACCGGACCAAATGCCGCGCAGGGCATGCCGTTCGTGCTACGCGGTAACGAGGTTTACCTGCGCTTGGTGGGTCAGGAACTGGCGGTGTCTGAAGTAAGTAGCGGAGACCTCGACGTTCCCGTGCTCGTCTTCAATGCAAGCACGTTTGTCGTCCCCAGCGTGGAGCTAACCACTCTGGAGGTTCAGACTGTGGGCCCGGACGGCGCCACGCCGCTTGCCACCAGCCCGGTAGCGGGCGTGAAGATGTACCTGGATGCTGACCTAGACGGTGTTCCGGACAGCCCCGGTAATCCGCTCGCGACGGCCGAAGCGAACGCCGACGGTACCGCCACGCTGGACTTGAGCGGCGTCACCATCGACGCAGGCACGCCCGTCGGATTCGTTGTCACCTACGATTTGAAAGGCTCGCTGGCCAGCGTGGCCCTGCCGATGACCCTGGCCTCTTTGGCCGTGCTGCTGCCGGGCCTGTGGTTCGCTAGAAGAGGACGTAAGACGTTACCCCTGGTGGCGCTGGGCCTGATCGTGGCGTTAGTAGGCGCTTGCAGCGCGCCCCAGTCCGGACCAGATCCGGCCGCGATCCAGTTCAGGGCGCTCGTTACCAACTCCTCTGCAGAAGTGGTCGGCGGTCCGCTCGCTGGGCATCAAGCGGGTGTAGACGCCTCCAGCCTGTTGGGAGGGACGATCACAGTTAGTTACTAAGCGCCCTGTTGCAGTGGGCGCAAGAGGTTGGCTCTGCTGCTGCGCCAGAGGCAAGCTCATTCAAGCCGCCTGAGCACCAGGAACGCGATCAGCGCTCCAGGCAGCAGGGGAAGAATGCTTAGCCACATGGCTGCCTGCATGCCGATGGCTTCCTGCAGCGCGCCCACCCCCAGGTAGAGGAGTCCCGCCGTGCCCCAGGTCAGGCCCATCATCATGCCCGAGGCTGTGGATACGGCGCGTGGGGCCGCGTCTTGCGCTGCCACCACCATTATCGGCAGCCCGCCGTTGGTGAGCATGCCGGCCAGCACTACGGCCATGAAGTACACGAGAGAGCCCGGCTGACTGGACAGCAGCACCGCCAGCGGGACGACCGCCAGCAGCATGGTGCCCGTGACTAACGCCTGGCGGCTGAAGCGAGCCTCGACCAGTCCGGCCATGATTCCGCCAACGGCGCCCGAAGCTGTGAAGGCCGTGATGGTCCAGAACACCACGGGGTCGGTGGCCGAGAGGCCCTTGGATGTCACCAGCCATAGCGGCGCGCCGTTCACTATGGCGATCCAGGCTATGGAGCGCAGAATGCCGGCAAGGCACAGTTGGCCGACGGGTCCCCGGAAGAGCTCAAGGTCGAACAGCCGGGTGTGGCTGCCATCCTGGCTGCGTGGTTGTGGTGGCAGGAGCAGGTATATGAGGAGTCCGAGGATCACGCCGGGGATCATCAGAACGGGCGAGTAGTCGAGCCAGCCGTTGATGATGAACAGGCCAATCACGAGCGGCCCGAACGCCATGCCCATGGTGCCGCCAGCGCTGAATATGCCCAGCGCCAGACCGCCTTTCGCTTTAGCCGCTTGGCGAGCTAGCGCCGTGCCGGCGGGGTGGAAAGCCGCTGACCCCAGTCCTCCTACGAGTAGTAGCGGTATTAGGAGAAGCGGTGAGGGCATCACAGGTATGAGACTGAGGAACGTGGAGGTGACGATAACGCCGGCGGCCGCTACCAGGCGGCGCCCGAGCCGGTCGGCAACCGCGCCGAACAGCGGCTGCAGAACCGACGAGCTGAACGAAAGGCAGGCCACGAACACGGCGAGCGTTAGCTCGCTTACGCCGAAGCGTAACTGCAGCGTGGGCAGCAAGGCAGCTAAGGTGCCGCTGAAGAGGTCGTTGAAGAAGTGAGCGGCGAAGAGAAGCGACGTGACCGCCGTGCCGCCGATGATGAACGGCGATCTGAACCGAACGGGCTGAGCTGTTGGTTCGGTACCTACCTCGGTGGGCTCAGTCGCGGTCATCAAGGGACGAGCCTACCGCTGTTCTGACCGACGGTCCTCAAACTCTCCGCTTTCAGAGCACCCCGAAATGCTCGAGCCCCTCCAGCACCCCCGCCGCGTGTGCGCCACGTGCGCGGTACACGTCCGCGCCCGCTAGCACGGGCTCCAATTCCGGGTCGTAGTTGGCCACCACCACGGCGCGGGCGCCGCACGTCAGCATGTCGGCGTCGTTACCCGAATCGCCAGCCACCACCACGTGCGTTAGCGGAACGCCCAAGCGTGCGGCCACGAAGCGCACCGCTTCGCCTTTGGAGGCCTTGGCTGGCAGCACGTCCAGGAACTCACCGTGCGAGTGGACGAGCCGCGCTTTCACTCCGACGCGGGTTAGAGCCTCCCGCGCGGCCGCCACCGCTTCAGGAGCCGCGTAGAAGCTGACCTTGTATGGGCCCTGACCCGGCGCGCTCTGCGGTTCCAACCCGGCCATACCCGCTAGCGCCGCTACTATCGCGCTACGGTCCCAGTCGGCAGCGATGTGCTCGCTGTAGCTGTGGCTCAGGCCGCCGCCTAGTACCTCGGTGCCAACGCTTGCGATGACCAGGTCGGGCTCGTTCAGGCCGAAGAGTCGAACGGCCTCTCGAACCAGTTGAGGGGAGCGGCCCGAGGCGACGCCGAAGCCGAGCCGCTGGCGTGCCTCGGTCAAGGCCTGCATGAGTGTGGCTAATGCGGCGTCGTCGCCCGTGAGCGTCCCGTCGATGTCGCTGATCAGCAACCAGTCAGGAGGCATCGGTGGCGGCGGGCTGCGGCTCTAGGTACGTGGCGCAGTGAGCGGACCAGGCGTAATGCTCCTGCGCTCCGAGCACGCCGTTCTGCGAACTCCGCTCCCACAGCTCCTCATCGATCAGCAAGGTCTTGAGGGCGCGCCTAACCTCCTCCTGATCGTTGGAGTCGACGAGGATGCCGTTGTTGCAGTTCTTGACGATGTCGTTGGGGCCACCGAAGTCGGTCGATACGATCGGCAGTCCGGACGCCGCCGCCTCGATGAGTGTTATGCCAAAGTTCTCGACCAGTGCAGGGTTGATGAACACGCCGCGCCTGTGCGCCGCTATGCGGTACAGCTCCGGGATGTCCGTTTCGGGGTAGTGCTTCTTCGGAAGTGCCAAACGCCCGTAAAGGTCGTAGCGGTCCATGAGCAGTAGCAACTCTGTGAGCACCTCGCGCTCGTTGTCGTCCATCGTTTCTATGTCCTTCCGGACGCCAGCGAAGATCGCGAGGTTCGCGAGCGACTGCAGTTCCGGGTCGCTGCCGTACGCCTCGATGAGGCTGGCGATGTTCTTGCGGCGGTCCGGGCGGCTGATGGCGAGGATGACCGGTTTCTCGGGCTGCGTAACGAAGCGCGCGATCTCGCGCCGCATACGGTGCGCCGCCTGCAGTTGCTCCTCGTCGCGAACGAAGTTGGGGTCGTCGTCGTAATAGTAGGGGTAGAAGCGCTCCAGGTCGATGCCGGGAGGAACCACCCGGAAGTTGGCCTGAGGGCGGGCGTCGTAAAGGTCGTAGCCGGTCTCGATCTCGTACTCGGTGGAGGCGATCACTATGTCTGCCTCGCGCAGCGCCTCCTCCTCGATGGCTATGCGGGTGTCTATGGCGTACTGCTCGCGCATCTCGTCTCGGCTTATGCCCGCCTTCGCCAGAGCCTCTACCTTGTTGCGCCCTAGCGAGTGGCCCGTGAACAGGAAGGGCACGCGGAAATGCTCCGCCAGGCGCTGCGCTACGTACGCGCCGTCCGCGTAATGGCCGTGGACAACGTCCGGCGGCATGCACCCTCCTCGTAGAAGCGGATGGCCCGCTGCAGGTAGTCGTCCAGGTGCGGGTAGAGGAGCTCCTTGCGGACGTAACCCTGGGGCCCGCACGACAACCGCACTATTTGCGCGTTCGGGCCGATCTCCTCGAACGGTTGGGCGTAATCGCGCGAGTAGTCGGGATCGTCAATCAGGCGCGTGAGCAGGTCTACCCGCTCTACTTCAGGGCACTCGCCTAGTTCCTCGGCGAGCTCCACTACGTACTTAGTCTGCCCGCCGGTGTCGGCGTTGCTTCCCAGCTCGAGGTTCTGCGCACGGATGAGCCCGTGGATGCTAACGAGAGCGATGAGTTTGGGTGGTCGTGACATCTAGACCTCCGGACTAAGTATGCCCACGCGGCCGCTAGCTGGCCGCCGAGGGCGCACAACGTCCGCCATCCTCGGGGTCGGGCGTGTGGGATCGCGAGCGCTCGCGCCGCGCTTAGCTGGTGCGGAGGGCCCTGGTCAGCGCGGGTAGCCGCGGCGTTCTGCCCAGTCGTCGAAGAGCGCGTCGGCTTCCTCCTGGTCTATGCCAGCCGCCTCCAGGACCTCAGCGACGCTCGTGCCGGGCCCGTCGAGGTAGACGGCATCCAGTACGGCGCTGAACGCCGACGCGAGCGGGGTTCCGTCCGGGGTGCCTGAGGCCAGGTCGGCCGCAAGGAGCACCTTCACTTCATCTGGGTTTATCGAACCCTGAGAGCCGTCGACCGCGTCGAGAGCGAACGGGCTCAGCAGCGTGAACTTGGTGATGGAGCCGTCCATCTTGCCGTTGTCGAGCAGGTCGTGGCTCCAAAGCCTTATCACGGCGTTATCGAGACTGCCGAGACCGTTTTCTCCGGTCAGAAGGTTGCCTAGTGCCACGGGCCCGGGGGCGAACACCGCCGGCGCGCCTGAGTAGACGGCGGAGATGTCCTCGCCCGTCATATTCCGCACTACCCGGAAGAAGCGCTGGTCCAGGTGCTTTCCGTTAATGCGGCCGTACTCGGACATCTCGGAGTTGTACAGGATCCGGATTAGGTCCACCTCAGCTAGGGGGAAGCTGCCGGGGTCGTTTAGAACGTTGAAGTAGACCCCGCCGTTGTTCACACCCGCAGCGCGCACCTGCATCTCCCAGAGACTTAGTGCAGCGCGTTCGCCGGAGTCGAGTCCGGTGAGGGCAGTGCGTTCCGCTTCGTCGAGTTGCCGGTAGTCGAGCGTGAGGTCGAGGTTCAGCGGGGGCGTGACCTCACCACCGGTGTCCGCCGCGCCACACGAAGTAACGAATATGAGGGAGAGAACTGTAAACCAAAGGTAACGACGGGTAGGCAGGTTCTTCACGGTTGGTCCTTTCCGCTTGACCGGGTTGGTCGTGGTGCTGGAAGGGTACCGGTTGCTGCCTTAGTCGCTCCTTAAACGCTTTCGGGTTCTTCCACCCACGTCCTCGCCCAAGCTCCCAAGCCGTCCATCACAGGCCTAAGCGCCTGCCCCATCTGCGTGAGGTGGTACTCGATGCTGACGGGAGTAGTGGGCTGCACGACGCGTGAGACGATGCCTTCTGCCTCGAGCTCCTTGAGCCGCTCGGAGAGCATCTTGTCGCTGATGCCGGGGATGGCGCGCGCGATCTCGCTGAAGTGTGTGGCGCCGTCCAGAAGCACGCGCAGCACCGCGCCCGACCAGCGCCGACCCACGATGGTTGCTGCTCGGTGGAAGCGCGGGCAGAGTTCGACGTCGAATCTCTCCATTGTCAGAAGTCTAGTACGCGTGCTCACTTGATGCAAGCAACTTACTAAAGTATAGTTCCAATCAAGCGGCGGCCAGACACCTGGACCAGTTCCGCCTCCAAGCAACGTGTGGACGAACGAGGTGAGCAGTTGCGCTCGGGCGCAGACGCTCACTGTGAGGAAGGAAGCGATACCTGATGGCAGATAACGGCCAAGGACTAGACGCGATGTTCTGCGACCTCGAAACGGGCGTATGCGGCCCAGCTGACGCGCAGGGCGGCACTGAGCAGGCCCCGAAGCTGACGCAGTTGCGGCCGCCGGCCAAGAAGGTCGATCTGTACTACTTCACGGATCCCATCTGCTCGCACTGCTGGGCGGTCGAGCCGGTGCTCCGGCGCTTCGAGCACGAGTACGGCGACCACCTGAACGTGCGCGTGATCATGGGCGGCCTGCTTCCCGCATGGAACGGCTTCGCTGACCGCGCCAACGGCATCAGTGGCCCACAGGACGTGGCTCATCACTGGCGCGAGGTGGGTGAGGCGTCACGCATGCCCATCGACGGTTCGCTGTGGCTGCGCGACCCTGTCACTTCGTCGTTCCCTCCCTCCCGCGTGTACGCGGTCATCAAGGAGAGGGACGAGGAGCTAGCGCGTGTGTTCCTCCGCCGGGCTCGCGAAGCCGTGTTCGCGTTCGACCGCAACATCTCTGACCCGGCGGTACTCACCCAGATCGTGGATGGGCTCGACCATCCAGAGTTGAGTGGCAGCGCCGTGGTAGCCGAAGCCGATTCCGAGAAGGGGCACAAACTTCTCGACCACGACCTCTCGCTGGCGCGTGAACTAGGCGTGCGCGGCTTCCCCACCATATTGCTCATGGACGAGCACGGCATGGGCACCAAAGTTACGGGAGTCAGGCCCCTCGAGACGTACGTAGACGCGCTGGCCCAGGTGCTGGGAGAGGGCGTATCGCTCCGCAAGCGCGAGCTGCCACAACTAGACCAGCTGCTGGAGAGCGAAGGGCTGCTCTTCGCCAAGGAGATCGAGTCGTACTACGGCGTTGCGCCGGCGGACGTGGCCGAGTACGTCGAGGGGCACGTGGTGGCCGATGGTCTTGGCGCAGGAACCGTGCTGGGCGAAAAGTACTGGGAGAGAACTAGCGCCGGCCGGCCAGTTGCTGCCTCCGCTGACTGATATCCACCACAACCGGTGCGGCTATGCCGGCACGTAGGTAAGCCGCACCGTCTCCGGCCCGATCCGGTCGACCCCAACGAACCGTAACGGTGGTCGCGCCCGCGCGAAGTAGGGCTTGCCCGAGCCCAGCACGTACGGACGCAGGTAAAGGCGATACTCGTCAATCAGGCCCAGCTCGGTGAGCGAGCCGGCCAGCACGGGCCCGGCCACGTCGATGTCGCCTTCCACCTCGTCCTTGAGGCGCCTGACGAAGGTCCCTAAGTCGCCCTTTACCAGCGTGGCGTTTGGGCCCACGCTGTCGAGCGTGCGCGAGACCACCCACTTCGGTTTGGACCGCAGTGCCTCGCCGAACTCGCTCTCTAAGTCCGTGTACTCCGGCCTTTCCTCGTCCCAGTAACGCATGGTCTCGTAGATGCGCCGGCCGTAGAGGCAACCCGCCACGCTGCGCACCTGCTCCAGGAAGTGCACGAAGACCTCTTCGTCGGGGCCGGGGATCACCAGATTCCCTCCGACATCGTCGACGTAGCCGTCGAGCGACTGCATCATTCCGTAGACGAGCCTAGCCATGGTTGCTCCTCTCGCGCCGCATGCGGGTTCGGTGTTGCGGCCCTAGTATGAGGCAATCGCAGAATTGCAGAATCGCAAGGCGACCGTTGGCCTACGCGCTGTACCAAGACGTAGACGAAGTCGGCCGGAAACC
>CAYXUE010000043.1:0-18494 GCA_964467885.1 uncultured bacterium
ACTACATCGTGGACCTGGGTCCGGGCGCCGGCGTGCACGGCGGCGAGGTGGTGGCGGCGGACGCTCCGGAGCAGTTCGTCAAGCACGAGACCTCTCTCACGGCCGCCTACCTGCGGGGTGACAAGCAGATCTCGGTGCCCGAGAAGCGGCGCGAGGGCAACGGCAAGAAGCTGGTGGTGATGGGCGCGCGCGAACACAACCTTAAAGAGATCGACGTGACGTTCCCGCTGGGTACGCTCACCTGCGTCACGGGCGCCTCCGGCTCCGGCAAGTCCACCCTGGTCAAGGGAATACTGCACGCCGCCCTGGCCAAGCGCCTCTACCGCGCCAAGGCGCAGCCGGGCGCCCACACGCGCATCAAGGGCGCCGAGCACGTGGACAAGGTCATCGAGATCGACCAGAGCCCCATCGGCCGCACGCCGCGCTCCAACCCCGCCACCTACACGGGCATCTTCACCGACATCCGCGACCTCTTCACCCGCGCGCCGGAGTCGCGCAAGCGCGGCTACAAGCCGGGTCGCTTCTCCTTCAACGTCAAGGGCGGCCGCTGCGAGGCGTGCAAGGGCGACGGCACCGTGAAGGTGGAGATGTACTTCCTGCCGGACATCTACGTGCCATGCGAGGTCTGCAAGGGCGCGCGCTACAACCGCGAGACGCTCGAGGTGAAGATCCGCGGCAAGTCCATCGCGGACGTGCTGGAGATGACGGTGGACGAGGGGCTCGAGTTCTTCGAGAACATCCCCGCCATCGCCCGCAAGTTGCAGCTGATGGTGGACGTGGGCCTGGGCTACATCAAGATCGGCCAGTCCTCGCCCACCCTCTCGGGCGGCGAGGCGCAGCGCGTCAAGCTGGCCAGTGAGCTGGGCCGCCGCAGCACGGGCCAGACCCTCTACATCCTGGACGAGCCCACCACGGGCCTGCACTTCGACGACACGCGCAAGCTGCTGGACGTGCTGCACCGGCTGGTGGAGCAGGGCAACACGCTGGTGGTCATCGAGCACAACCTCGACGTCATAAAGACCGCCGACTGGATCATCGACTTAGGGCCCGACGGCGGCGCCCGCGGCGGTACCATCGTGGCTACCGGCACGCCCGAGGACGTGGCCATGGAGCCCGCCAGCGCCACGGGCGAGTTCCTGCGCACCATCCCGGAACTGAAGCAGCGGCTGCCCGAAGTGGCCGAGGTGGCCTGAGCCCGGCCACGCGTGAGCGCATGACGAAGTACGATGCCGAACCAGGGAGGGTAACTCTGTGATCCGCACGGTGGCCATGCCGCAACGCCTCTTCATCGGCCTCTTCTTCTTCCTGGCGGCCGTGGTATGCGCCGTGGCGCCCATGCCCATCATGTTCCGCAGCCTGGGGATAGTGCTCTCGGCCTACCTCGGCTTCTCCATGGCCGGCATGCCCGCCGCCTACCTCACGGCGCTGCTGGCACCCCCCGTGGGCCTCATCGGGGGCGACCCGGACTGGCTGGTAATGCTGCCCATCGTGCTCTCGGGCAACCTGCTCGGCATGATCGGGCTGGATTACGGCTGGCGGCTGCTGGCCGTGCCGCTCTCACCCATCCTGCTGGTGCTGCCCGCCCTCATGGCCTGGCAGCTACCCGCCCGCATGGCCCTCTTCGAGGTGAGCTTGCCATGGGACGGTCAGCAGGGCACCTGGGTAGCCCTCCACCTGTTGGTGGCCGCCGCCGGCGTCCTCGTCTCGCTCTACCTGCACCGGCGCCGCGAGCGGCTGGCCACCGCCTGAGCGGGGATTCGCGTCCATGACCTTGCTCGAACGCATCTTCCACCCCAACTGGTTCATGCCCACCGCCACCTTCCTGGTGCGGGGCTTCGCGCGGCTCTTCTACGGGCTCCACGTCACGGGGCTCGAGAACGTGCCGCAGCAGGGCGGCGCGGTGGTGGCCTGCAACCACGTCAGCACCTGGGATCCGCCCATCGTGGGCGTGTCCATCAACCGCAAGCTGGAGTTCATGGCCAAGAAGGAGCTCTTCGAGTCGCCCTTCCTGCGCGCCGTCATGCGCGGGCTGCGAGCCTTCCCCGTCGACCGCCACGGGCAGGACATCGGCGCCATCAAGGAGGCGCTGCGGCGCCTGAAGGCCGGCAGGGCCATCGGCATCTTCGTGCAGGGCACCCGCAACGCGGGTGAGGCGGCGGCGCTGGACGGCGCCAGCTTCCTGGCGCAGCGCGCGCAGGTTCCCGTGGTGCCGGCAGCCATCTGGCGCCAGGGCCGGGCGTTCCACGTGGCCTTCGGCCCGCCCCTCACGCCCAGCGGTCGCACGCGCGAGGACGCGACCGAGCTCACCGGTACCGTGATGGAACGAATCCAGGAACTGATCCCGCCGGCGCACCGCCAGGGGGCGTAAGCGCGGCCGCCCCACGCCGGGTTTTGCGTGGCTGAGCGGCTTTTCCCTTGTCGCCGAGCCCGAGCGTCTGCTACAGTGCCCCCGAAACACATAAGTAGCAACAGGAGGGCAAGATGGCGAAGCGTGCAGCGAAAACCGTCTCGAAGGCCGACCTGGTGAGCTCGGTCGCGGAGGACACTACGCTACGGAAGAAGGACGTCAAGGACGTACTTGATACCGTGCTGGACCACATAAGCACCCATCTGGGCAAGGGCAACAAGGTCCAACTCACGGGCTTCGGCACCTTCGAGGTGCGCTCCCGGAAGGCTCGCACCGGCGTCCGTCCCGGCACCACCGAGAAGATCAAGATCCCCGCCAGCAAGTACCCAGCCTTCAAGCCCGGCAAGGGCCTCAAGGACCGCGCCCGCAAGTAGGCCCCTGCGCGCGCTCCCGGCCTAGCACGGCTAGCCGAGCGCCGGCACAAGTACACCCTTAGGTGCTCCGCGACGCCGGTGAAGCCCGCGTCGCGGCTACACTTGGCGGTATATGGGTCTCTTGGATCAGATCGGCCCGGTGATGGTCGGGCCCTCCAGTTCGCACACCGCCGGCGCCTGCCGGCTCGCCCTGCTGGCGCGCCACGCTCTGGGAGGCACGCCCAAGACCGCGCGCCTCGTGCTGCACGGCTCCTTCGCCAAGACCGCCAAAGGCCACGGCACCGACCTCGCCCTGGCGGGCGGGCTGCTGGGCTACATGCCCGACGATCCGCGTTTGCGCAACGCCTTCGACGAGGCGGCTGCCGCGGGTCTTGAGCTTGAGTACGTGACGGCCGACTTGGGCGACATCCACCCCAACTCGGCACGCCTCGAACTCACCGGCCGGAACGAGGAGAGCGTCTCTGTCCTGGGTTCCAGCCTCGGCGCCGGCTTCGTGCGCGTGACGCAGGTCAACGGCTTCGACGTGCATGTCAGTGGGGCGTACCACACGCTCCTGGTCCTGCATACGGACCGTCCGGGCGTCATCGCACGGGTCGCCAGCGTGGTGGCCGACGACGACGGCAACATCGCCACGGCCTTCTCCGCGCGGCAGAAGCGCGGCGGCGAAGCCATGATGTCCGTCGAGATAGACAAGCCACTGGCCGACTACGCCACGCGCTACCTCTCCGAACTCCCTTACATCCACTGGCTCAGGCTCCTCCCCGAGGTCATGCGCGGCTCGGCGGAGCGGGTCACCGACGCGGGTGATCCACCGGTCAGCGCCAACTGGGGCGACGGAAGCGAGGTCCAGTAGATGACGCTAGATGAGCTGTCCAGGAGTCCGGGCAAGGCCTCCCAGGTCGTGCTGGAGAACGAGGTCGGCGACGATCCGGTAGCGCGCGAGGAACTCCTCTCCACCATGCGCTCGCGCATCGACGAGATGCGTGACTCCATCCGCCGCGGGCTGGCCAGCAAGGAGCCCAGCCGCACCGGCATGGTGGGCTGGAACGCCCGTACGCTGCACGAGGCTGAGGACGCCCTGAACGCGCCCTTGCTGAAGCGCGTGCAGGAGTACGCCATGGCCGTGAACGAGGAGAACGCGCGCATGGGCCGCATCGTGGCGGCGCCCACCGCGGGTAGCGCCGGCACCGTGCCGGGCGCGCTCCTGGGCGTGGCGGACCATCTGGGCATCCCCGACGACGAGCTGGTCATGCCCCTGGTGCTGGCCGCCGGCGTGGCGCAGGTCATCAGCAAGAGCATGTTCATCGCGGGCGCCACCGGCGGCTGCCAGGCCGAGATCGGCTCCAGCGCCGCAATGGCCGCTGCGGCCATCACCGAGCTCATGGGTGGCAGCGCTCGCGCCAGCGTGCACGCGGCCGCGCAGGCCCTGATGAACACCATCGGGCTCGTGTGCGACCCGGTTGGCGGCTACGTGGAGGTGCCCTGCGTCTCGCGCAACGCCTTCTACGCCGTGCACGCCGTCTCGGCCGCTCAGCTGGCCCTGGCCGGGGTGGAGTCGTTCATCCCGCCCGACGAGGTCATCTACGCCATGGCCTCGGTGGGCCGCATGCTGCCCCCGGAACTGCGCGAGACGGGCGAGGGCGGCGTGGCCGACACCCCCACCGGGCGCCGCGTGGCACTGAAGATGGCCGGCGGCTGAGCCCTTAGGGCACGCGTTCCCCGCGACCGTGAGGGCCGTCCGCCAGGCTCGGTAACCCGCGTCACAGGTCTCCTTCCCCGAGCTTGTACAATATTTCACGAGGGACATCTGTCCTATCGTCCAAGGCCTTCCCCTAGGCCAGCGCGTTGGCAGTGCGCGTGCGAACGGGCTCCCAACGCAACCGGCACCCGCTATCAGCGGACCCACGCCAGCGCACCGCGCTGACGAGCCGAGAGGAGACCACACATGAACCCACGCCCGAGAGTGATCATCATCGGTGCAGGTTTCGGCGGCCTCTACGCTGCCAAGGCGCTCAAGACGGCACCCGTGGACGTTCTGATGATCGATCAGAACAACTTCCACACCTTCCAGCCCCTGCTCTACCAGGTGGCCACGGCCGGTCTCGACGCCGGCGACATCGCCTACCAGGTGCGCGGCATCTTCCAGCGCCAGAAGAACTTCACCTTCCGCCAGGCCCAGGTGCTCGACGTGGACAAGGAGAGCAAGCAGGTGATCCTGGACGACGGCGAGCGCCTCGACTTCGACTACCTGATAGCCGCCCCCGGGGCCGTCTACAACGACTTCGGCACCCCGGGCGTGCGCGAGCACGCCTTCGTGATCAAGAGCCTCGAGCGTTCCATCGCCCTGCGCGGCCACATCCTCGAGCAGTTCGAACGCGCCGCCGCGGACCCCAGTCTCGTGGAACAGGGCGCACTCACCTTCGTCATCGTGGGCGCCGGCCCCACCGGCGTGGAGATGGCGGGCGCGCTGGTCGAACTGTTCGAGCGCGTGCTGCAGGCGGACTACCCGGAACTCGACATGCGCCTGGCACGCGTGGTGCTGGTGGAGGCCGCCAATGCGGTCCTGCCCCCCTTCAGCGAGCGCTCCCAGCGCTACGCCGAGAAGGTGCTCCGCCGGCGCGGTGTGGACGTGCGCCTGGGCGCCACGGTGGCCGAAGCCCGCGACGACGCCGTGGTGTTGCGCTCCGGCGAAGTCATCCCCTCGCAGACCATCGTCTGGGCCGCCGGCGTGAGGAGCAGCCCGCTAGCCGAGCGGCTGGAGACCGAGTTGCTGCGCGGCTTCCGCGTGAAGGTCGAGCCGGACCTGAGCCTGCCCGGCCACCCCGACATCTTCGCCGTGGGCGACCTGGTGGGCGCCGGCCCCGAACCGGACGCGGGCAAGCTCTACCCCCAGGTGGCGCAGGTGGCCATCCAGAGCGGCAAGCACGCCGCCCGCACCATCCTGCGGAGGATGCAGGGCCGGCCCGGTCAGCCCTTCATCTACGAGGACCTGGGCAGCATGGCCATCATCGGCCGCAACGCCGGCATCGCCGAGCTGTCACCCAGGTTCTTCAACATCAAGCTGCGCGGCTTCCTGGGCTGGCTCGGGTGGCTCTTCCTCCACCTCATCTACCTGCCCGGCTTCCGCAACCGCTTCTCGGCCGTCTTCAGCTGGGCCTACAACTACTTCACGTTCGACCGGCATGCCCGGCTCATCCTGCACGGCAGCGATGTGTCCGACTGGCCCACCCTGCCCGAACCACCGGTGGAAGCGGCGGAGGAGACCAACGACGGCCAGACCCAGGACGTGCCCGATACCCTGCCGCCCTCCAGCGTGCCGCGCCGCGAGGCGGAGACGGTCTCGGGACCGGCATAGAGTAGGCGCATGACAGGTCGCGCCGCCTCCACCTCCCCCACCGCGGTAGCCATCGACGACTACCTGCACACCGCCATCCAGGCCGCCCGCGAGGCGGGCCGCATCCAGCTCGCCGAACTGGGCAGCGACCTGGAGGTCACCACCAAGTCCACCGACTGGGACCTGGTGACACGGGTGGACCAGCTCTGCGAAGAGCGCATCCGCGAGGTCATCCTCTCGGCGCACCCCAGCCACGAGGTGCTGGGTGAGGAGGGCGGCTCGAGCCTGGAGGGCGGTGACGCCGGCGCCAGCCACCGCTGGATCGTGGACCCCATCGATGGCACCGTCAACTACGCGCACGGCTACCCGTACTTCTGCGTCTCCATCGCCCTGGAGATGGCGGGCGAGGTCGTGCTGGGCGTGGTGCTGGACCCCACGCGCAACGAACTGTTCAGCGCCGTGAAGGGGGCCGGGGCGACGCTGAACGGCAAGGAGCTGCGGGTCAGCCGTGCCGCCAGCCTGGCCGAGGCGGTTGTGGCCACCGGCTTCGCCTACGACGCGCCTACGCGCCTCCTGAACCTCGAACTATTCGGCAGGGTGCTGCCGGTTGTGCAGGGCGTACGGCGCGCCGGAGCGGCCGCGCTGGACGTCTGCTACGTGGCCTGCGGCAGGCTGGACGCCTTCTGGGAGCTGAAGCTGCAGCCCTGGGACGTGGCCGCCGCCACGCTCATCCTGCGTGAGGCGGGCGGCACCACCAGCGGCCAGGACGGGCTGCCGCACCGGCTCACCGACCCGGTCCTGGTAGCCACCAACGGTGCGCTGCACGTGAAGCTGCTCGACCAGCTCGAACTGGGAGACCTAAGGGTCTGATCCGCGGCGGGCGAGAAACTCAGAACTCGTCGGGGAAGTCCAGGCGCTGCCTCGGCTCGTTCTGGGGTTCGGGTAGCGGCGACTTGGGCGGGTCGCCGTTCATCTGCGGCTTGACGCCGGGCGTGTAGGCGTTCTCGCCGTCCACCCCCCGCAGGCGGCGCGGCGTGACGCCCATCCGCTCGCCGGCCAGCACGGCCACCCGCTTGTCCGGCGCGGCGGTGCGCTTCTCGCGCACCTTCTTCGTCAACTCCTCGGCCCTGCGCCAGGCAGCTTCCGCGAACTCCTTCTGGCGCTCCCGCCGCTTGGCCGATTCGTACGAGCGCCGCTCGATGCGGCGCTTCTCCTGCGACGCCAGCTTCCTCACGGGCGCCACCCGCGCGGAGAGGGGGCGGATGCGGAAGCGCTTGTCCCACGGCTCCCACTCCAGCGGCGCGCTCAGCTTGAAGGTGCGGCGCCCACCCCTGTTGCTGTAGAGGAACAGCTCCACCACCCCCACCTCACCGGGCAGGTCGTACAGGTCGACCACTACGTCCACGGCGCCGTTGGGCGGCACCACGGACCCGGCCTCCGCCACCACGGGCTGGCGCAACCCCCGCGTGCGCACGGCCAACTCCAGAAGTTGCACAGGCCAGGGGTTCAGGTTGCTGAGCGTGAGCGACAAGCGGTGACCGGCCTGCGACGGCGCGGCCATGTCGTACATCACGTCGCCAGCACCTCCCGGCTCGTCCACCAGCACGATCTCGCCGTGAGAGATCATCATCTCGGGCAGCCTTCTGGCGGAGCCGCGCCGGCTGACGCGCACGACAGCAAGCAGCACCAGTATCGTGGCGACCGCCGCCAGCACCACCCACACGGCCACTGGCCAACCCCGTGGATCGAACGTTCCGGCCGCCGCCAGGCCGTTCAACCACTCGACCAGCTGTGTCGCGCTGCCCCTCAGGGCCTCCCAAGCTAGTTCGAGGAACCTCAACATCTACTCCTATTCTGCGGGGCGAGCCCCTGATGCGGGACTATATATGCGACGTATGTGAGAACTTTGACCGCACTCCGGTAACATCTGAACGTGGCGCTCACACCCTCCCCCGCAGAACCGGAGAGTCCGGAGGTGGTTCTCACCCGCGACGGGTCGCGCACGCTGCGCCAACCGGGCGGCGAGGGCTACAAGTCGCTGGCGGGCGCCCTCACCGAGGCGCGCTACGTCTACCTGGAGGCCAGCGGCGCGGCGGAGCGCCTGCGCACCGGCCAGCCCACGCGCGTGCTGGAGATCGGCTTCGGCACCGGACTCCTCTTCCTGGTCACGGCGGCGCTGGCCGCGGAGACTGGCACGCAGCTTCGGTACGTGGGCATCGAGGGCGCACCGCCGGCAGCCGAGCTGCTGGCCCAACTGGACTACAGCGCGCTGCTGTCGCCCTCGCCGCTACCAGCAGCCCTGCTGGCGTGGCGCCGGACGCTGGGTGCGGCGCCCACCACCGGACGCCACGACCTGCTGCTGGAACCGGCACAGCTCTCCCTGCTGGTGGGCGACGCGCTGGAGCTCCAACCGGAGGGCCGGTTCGACGCCGTCTACCACGACGCTTTCAGCCCACGCACCAACCCGCGCCTGTGGGAGGCGGGGTTCCTGACCGCCCTAGCGCGGCTGCTAGCGCCCGGCGGGCGCCTCGTGAGCTTCACTGTGGCCGGCAGCGTCAGGCGCGCCCTCACGGAGGCCGGGCTGGAGGTGGCCAAGCGGCCCGGCCCGCCGGGTGGCAAGCGCGAGGTGCTGGTGGCGGCACGACCCGGGTGACGCGCGCGGAAGTGGTGGTGGCCGGCGGGGGCATCGCTGGAGCCGCACTGACCTACGAACTGAGCCGGCGGGGCGTGAGTGTCGTCCTGCTCGAGCGCGGCGCCAACGGGCCCGAGGGGGCGTCCACCGTGCCAGCCGCCCTCATCAACCCGCACCGCGGGCGCTCCGGCAAGGCCAAGCCGGCCGACGCCGCCGGTGCTGAGGCGTTCTGGGATCTGGTGAGCCGCGTGGAAGCCGCCGTGGGCCACAGCGGCGCCCACCGGACGGGCGTGCTGCGCGTGGCCGACAACGCGCGGCAGGCGCGCCTCTGGCAGAGCCTGGAGGGTACACGCTGGCTGGAGCCAGGCGAGGTGCCGCCCGCCTACCACGCGCCCTTCGGCGCCATGCTGGTGCCCTCGGGTGGCTGGCTGCGTAGCGAGGAGTGGCTGACCGCCCTGAAGGACGCCGCCGGCCTGGGTCCCGCCGAAGTGCGCAACGGCGTCGAGCTGGTGGGGGTCGAGCGCGTGAACGGGGCCGTGACGGGAGCGGTCGTGAGGGCCACCCGGACGGATGACGCCCAGGGGAGCGCGGCGGCCACGGGGGCCGCCGGAACGGAGAACCTCCACGATCCCGGGGAAGCGCGGCCGTCCCACGACACGGGCCCCACCCACGTCATCGGTTGCCGGGCAGTGGTGGTGGCTACGGGCGCCTGGCGCCCGGCCCAACTGCCCCTCCCCCGCTTCGAGTTGGTGTGGGGCGAAGCGCGCGTGCTGGACCTGGGCGTCACGCCCCCTCTGCCCCTCGCCGGGGGTGTGGTGGCCGCTTTCCAGGACGGCAAGGCGTTCGTCACGGGTGGGCACCGCCACGCGGGCTGGCTGGGCGCGCCCCTGCAGGTGGTGCCGGACGGCGACCCTGACCTGCGGCGGGCGCTGGCGTGGCAGGTGCCGGCCGCGGCCGAGGCGCGGGTTCTGGCCAGCTGGGCGGGCGTGCGGGCCAAGCGTCCCTCGGGCGAACCGGTGGCGCGCCGCCTGTGCGACGGCGTTCACATGCTGGCCGCCTTCGGCGGCCGGGGCTTCCTGCGTGTGGCGCCGCTGGCCACCCGGCTGGCGGACGAGCTGGCCGCTCGGCTGAGCTAGGGACCGCCCGTTGTCAGACGGCCGCCACGGCGAACAGGTCGTCGGCCAGCTCGAACAGCATCTCCTTGGTGAACTTGCGGGGGCCTTCGGCCAGGCCCTCGCCGTCCTTGGCCAAGGTGAGTTTGCGGTAGACGTGCGACTCGAACGGGTGCAGCACCACTTCCTTGAATACCGAAGCGCGCTGGCTGGCGCTCACCAGGAGGATGGGCTCGTCGTCAGGGTTGGAGAGGCTGGCGGACATGATGGTGGTGGGCAGGTCGTAGGGGCGCGCCATGCGGTAGATGTAATCCGTGAAATCAGCCTGCTTCACGAACTCCACGCCCTCGTTGGCTGCCGCGTACTCGCGCATCCAGTCGAGCAGCTCGGCCCAGGCCCGGTAGAACGCTTGCGACTTCTCGTCCATGCCCCGATTGTAGCGCGATATCGCGCCGCGACGGCAGCCAGCCAGGGCGCTCGCCCGCGCCGCTTCCGCCGGGCGCGGAGCCGCCCCGGACCCCGGCTCGCGCCGCGGGGTCAGTCGCTGAGCAGCTCCATCAGGAGTGGCCGCAGCTCCTCGATGGAGCGGACCACCGGCACGCCGCTCGGAAGGTCATCCGGCAGGTCACCCGGCACGCCCCCTGCGGCGTCATTCGCCTGGCCCCCATGAGCCATGAGCACGGCCTGCAGGCCGTAATCGAGAGCGCCACCTACATCGGCGCCGAGGTTGTCGCCCACCATCACGACCTCCTCGGGCACGGTCTGCAGCCCGGCGCAAGCCAGGGAGAAGATCCGCGGCGCCGGCTTGCGCGCCGCCACGTCGCGGTCGCCCGACACGAGCACCACGCGGAAGTAGCGCTCTATGCCCACCGCCGCCAGGGCGGCCTTCTGCATGTCGTAGGGCCCGTTGGTGAGGAGCGCCATCTTCACGCCCATGGCGTCGAGCTCCTCCAGCAGTTCGCGAGCACCCGGGTAGAGCTTCACGTCGGCCGCGTACGTCCCGACCGCGTCCCGAGCCACCTGCTCCAGGTCGGCGGGCGGGCGCTGCTCCAGGCGCTCCAACACGCGCCGCAGGACCGTGCCCAGCGTGAGGGCGCCGTCGCGGCGGATCTCGGACTGCAGGGTGGCGGCGAAGGTGTTCATGTCGCACATGTGCAGCATGAGCTCGCTTCTCAGGAGCGCCGCCAGCGCGCCGAAATCGCCGGTGAACCGCGCGAGAGTGCCGTCCAGGTCGAAACAGATGGCCCTTGCCATTGCCGCAGGGTACCGCATGCGGACGTCCAACGTAGGAGGAGGCAAGGGGTATGCTGAGTAGCCGTGTCACCTGAGGAACTACTGGCCCCACTGAACCCGGAACAACGCGCCGCCGTCGAGCATCACGAAGGGCCGGCGCTGGTGCTGGCGGGCGCGGGTTCGGGCAAGACCCGAACCGTCGTCCACCGCATCGCCTACCTACTGGCGGAGCACGACGTGCTGCCGCAACAGATCCTGGCCGTCACCTTCACGAACAAGGCGGCGGGCGAGCTCAAGGAACGCGTGGAGGCCCTGGTCGGCCCCAGCGGTCGCGACCTGTGGGTCTCCACCTTCCACTCCGCCTGCCTGCGCGTGCTGCGCACCTACGGGGAGCGCATCGGCCTCAAGCCGGGCTTCGCCATCTACGACGACGGCGACCAGATAGACCTGCTCAAGTCGCTCATCGCCAACGTCGGCGGCCAGCCCGAGGTCAACCCCCGCGCCGTGCGCGGCGTCATCGACCGCGCCAAGTCCAACCTCTGGAGCCCGGAACGCCTGGCATCGGAGGGCGAGCGGGTCTGGGGCCGCATCGTGGCAGGCATGCCTCTGGAGCACGTGGTGGACCTCTACCACCGCTACCAGCAGCGCCTGGAGCAGTCCAACGCCGTGGACTTCAACGACATACTGGGGCGCACGGTGGAGCTGTTCGACGACCACGGCGACGTGCTGGAACGCGTGCAGCAGCGTGCGGTCTTCATCCACGTGGACGAGTACCAGGACACCAACGCCGCGCAGTACAGGCTCACCAACCAGCTGGCGGACACCTACCGCAACCTGATGGTGGTGGGCGACCCGGACCAGAGCATCTACGCCTTCCGCGGTGCGGACCTGCGCAACATCCTCGACTTCCAGCGCGACTACGAGGACGCGGCGGTGTACCGCCTCGAGCTGAACTACCGCTCCGTTGGCAGCGTGCTGGGCGTGGCAAACGCCATCATCAGCCAGAACCAGAGCCGCATCGAGAAGAGCCTCAAGCCGGTCAAGGGCGAGGGCGACAAGGTGCGCCTCTACCGCGCGGCCGATCACCGCGCCGAAGCCGAGTTCGTGGCCCGGACCATCGAGCGGCTGTTGGCCGAGGAGTCGCGCGGTCACGAGGAGTTCGCGGTGCTGTACCGCACCAACGCCCAGTCTCGCGTGCTGGAAGAGTCCCTGCGGCGGGCGGGCATCCCGGGGCGCATCGTGGGCGGCGTGGGCTTCTACGATCGCCGCGAGGTGAAGGACGTGCTGGCCTACGCCCGCGCCGCGCTCAACCCCGCGGACGACGTGGCCTGGCGACGCGTGCTGAACCGGCCCAAGCGGGGTATCGGCGCCACCAGCGAGCAGAACCTGGCAGCGTGGGCGGCGCGCAACGGCGTGCCCTTCTCCAGCGCCTGCCAGAACGCCGCGGAAGTGCTGGCGGGCACGCCCGCCGCCAAGCGGGTGGCCGACTTCTCCGAGCTGATCGCCGACCTCGCCCGGGCCTCGGAGGAACTGCCCGCGGCCAACTTCCTCAAGTTCGTGTACGACAGCACGGGTTACGTGGAGGCGCTGCGGCGTGAGGGCAGCCACGAGGCGGAGGGGCGCCTGGAGAACCTCGAGGAGCTCCTGAACGCCGTGGCCGAGTGGCAGGAGGAGCAGGGCGGCTCCATCGCCGAGTTCCTCGACGAGGCCGCGCTGCTGGGCAGCAACGACGACCGGGCGGTGCAGGCCGTGAACGGCGAGGTGGTCGAGGAGGCCGTGACGCTCATGACCCTGCACAACGCCAAGGGGTTGGAGTTCCCCATCGTCTTCCTGGTGGGCATGGAGGAGAACCTCATCCCGCACCGCAGCTCCACCGCCAGCCTGCAGGAGATCGAGGAGGAGCGGCGCCTGCTGTACGTGGGAGTGACGCGGGCGCAGGAGCAGCTCTACCTGGTGCACGCCGAGTCGCGCATGCAGTTC
The DNA here is from genome assembly GCA_964467885.1 of uncultured bacterium. GTDB lineage: Bacteria > Deinococcota > Deinococci > Deinococcales > Trueperaceae > JAAYYF01. The sequence continues at coordinate 13,073 of CAYXUE010000043.1, forward strand.
GGCCGTACGGAGCCCACCCGCCCCAGCCGCTTCCTGGACGACGTGCCGCGCGACAAGCTGCAGGAGACGGACGTCTTCGGTCAGGAGCTGGACCGCCTGCAGGGCAGCCGCTTCTCGCGCGACGTGTGGCGACCGCCGGTGGCCAGCGCGGGCAGCCCTGCCAGCGGCAGCAACACCCCGGATGTGCCCAGCGTCAACGGGCTGACCTTGAAGGGGGGCGAGCGCGTACGCCACGCCAAGTTCGGCGTGGGCACCGTGCTGGGCGTTACCGGCATGGGCGCCAAGGCCGAGGTGATGGTCATGTTCGAGAAGGCGGGCACGAAGCGTCTGCTGGTGAAGTACGCAGGGCTTTCCGCGGCTTAGCTATAGCCGTCAAGCCGGATCTGGGCGTCCAGGCGGCGGGCATCACGCGGCCGGCCGCCGCGCCGGCTCCGGGCCCTAAGGATGCTCACACGGCCGGTGGTATAGTTCACAACAGCTTCAATACAACCGTTTCACATAGCGGTAGTACGAGGAGGAACACCAACTGTGAACGCCAAAGCCATCGTGGTGACGTCCGGTAAGGGCGGTGTAGGCAAGACCACCACTACCGCCAACGTGGGCGCGGCACTGGCGCGTTTGGGCGAGAAAGTCTGCGTGATCGACACCGACGTGGGCTTGCGGAACCTCGACGTCGTCATGGGCCTTGAAGGCCGCGTCGTGTACGACCTGATAGATGTCTTCGAGGGCCGCTGCAAGTTGCGCCAGGCCATCATCCGCGACAAGCGGGTGGACACTCTGCACCTGCTGGCCACCTCCCAGACCCGCGACAAGAGCGCGCTGTCCGAGGGCCGCATGAAGGAGACCGTGCGCGCGCTCCTCGAGGACGAGGGCTTCGACCGCGTGCTGATCGACAGCCCAGCCGGCATCGAGTCGGGCTTCCAGACGGCCGCCTCGGCCGCCTCGGGCGCACTCGTGGTGGTCAACCCCGAGGTGTCCAGCGTGCGCGACGCCGACCGCATCATCGGCCTGCTGGAGTCACGCGAGATCCCCGAGGTGCGGCTGATAATCAACCGGCTACGCCCCGAGATGGTGAAGCGTGGAGACATGCTCGAGGTGGAGGACGTGCTGGAGATCCTGGGGGTGAAGCTCATCGGCATCGTGCCGGAGGACGAGCGGATCCTCGTGTCGACCAACGTGGGCAGCCCCGCGGCGCTGGAGGAAGGCGGACCGAAGGTGGCCGCTGGCGCAGCGTTCCGCGACATCGCCAGGCGCATAAGGGGCGACGACGTGCCGTACCCCTCGTTCGAGCAGCCCACAGGCCTGTTCGCCGGTATACGGCGGATGTTCGGAGCTGGCTGATGTTCCGTAATCTCTTCAACCGCAACAAGAGCAAGGATCAGCTGAAGGAGCGCCTCAAGCTGGTGCTGTCCTACGACCGCGCCAAGCTCTCGCCGGGCAGCATGGAGGAGCTCAAGGACGAGCTGCTGACCGTGATCAAGAAGTACTTCCCCTCCGAGGAGGCGGACTACTCCGTGAAGGTGGAGCAGCAGGGCGACCGCGTTGTGCTGGTGGCCAACCTTCCGGTCAGCTCTTCGTAGGGGCCCGCCGGCGGAGCCAGGAGCTAGGAACTAGGAAGTCAGCTGGGCCCGCGGCCTTCGGGCGGCAGGTGCGCCAGGGCCCAGCCGCGTATGGCCACTATGACCCGCTCCAGGTCGCGCCCGGAGGGCGTGAGGCTGTAAGCGCAGCGTTGCGGCAGCGTGTTCGTTTCCTTCTCCACCACGCCCAGCTCTTCCAGCCTGTTGAGGCGCTGGGTGAGGGTGGTGGGGTTGCAGCCGCCCACCTCGCGCCCCAGCTCGTTGAAGCCCATGGGGCCGTTCAGCAGCGCGTGCACGATGTGCAGCACCCATTTCTCCTGCAGAATCTCTATGGCAGAACCGGCAGCGCAGCGCGCTGGGGGTTGCGCCGAACGCGCACGCGGAGCGTGGGGCCGGCTGCCGTTGACGCGGCGTGTTTTGGGTTGCGTGTCTGCCACTACGCCCGCACTGTACCACCGGCTCCAGGCTCGCCCGTTAGCGTGGCCGACACTAAAAAGGCAAGGGGCACCCAGCCCTGGGAGGCGGCGCGCGCCGGTGGTAGACTCGTTGTCCGGAAGGTCGCTCAGCGACCCCGATCACACGTAACGAGTACACGGAGCGCCTTCCGAGGCGGAGAGTGGCTGAAGGGAGCGACATGAACATCTACCAGCTGGTCGGTCGCAACATCGAAGTAACCGACGCCATGCGTCAGTACGCCGAGGAGAAGATCACCAAACTCGAGCGTATATCCGATCAGATCATCGACGCCAGCGTCGTCATGTCGTACGACACGCACAAGCACGCGGACGCACCGGCCAAGGTGGAGGTGCAGCTGAACGTGCCAGGCAGCGTCATCCGCGCCGAGGAACGGGCGCAGGACACCTACGCCGCCACCGACCTGGTGGCCGAGAAGCTGGAGCGCCAGCTGCGCCGCTACAAGGACCGGATGATAGGCCAGCGCACCCCCATAGTGCCCGAGCCGGACGAGGCCGAACCCGAGGAGCGCGAGCCGCAGATAGCCCGCGTGAAGCGCCACGTGCTGCGCCCCATGGCACCCGAGGACGCGGCCATACAGATGGAGGACCTAGGTCACGACTTCTTCCTGTTCCGCAACGTGGACACGGACCTGGTCAGCGTCATCTACCTGCGCGACGACGGCGATTACGGCATCATCGAGCCCAAGGAGTAGATCCGGGCGCGGCGCGCCGCAACAGTAGCCAGAAGTCAGAACCTCCGCCAGGGCTCCTGCTCGGCGGAGGTTCTCGCTTGCGCCGCACCCCTGCTCCGGCGGCCGCGGAGCAGCACGACGCCCGCACCGAACACGAAGCCACCCACATGCGCCCACCACGCCACCTGCTGTTCGGCGTCCTGCGGGGTGCCCACCAGCCACCGGCCGGCCTCGAGGAACTGCACCAACGCCCAGTAGCCGATGTAGAGCCAGGCGGGCAGCCAGGGGGCGTAGAACCGCCGCATGGGAGCGAAGAAGTTGAGGAGCAGCCACGGCACGAAGAGCGGCGGGATGAAGGTCAGCACCTGCTGGCGGGGGAACATGACGATGTAGGCCCCCAGTACCGCGCTGATGGCGCCCGAAGCACCGACCATGGGCACCGGACTGCTCCGGTCGAACACGCCGTGCAGCAGTGCGGCCACCGCGGCACCGCCGAAGTAGAAGAGAAGGAAACCTACTTTGCCCAACCTCTCCTCCACGTTGTCGCCGAACACGAGGAGGAAGATCATGTTGCTTAGCAGGTGCGCCAGCCCGCCGTGCAGGAACGCGCTGGTAATCAGGCTGGGCAGGTGCTCCAGCGGTTGTCCGAAGAACTGCGCCGGGACGAAGGCGTACTCGATCACGAACCGGTAGCCCGCGAAAGACTCGCCGAGCCGCAGCTGGAAGAGGAACACCAGCACGTTGGCGGCCACCAGCAGCCATGTAACGTAGGCGGGGCCGTGCCGAGGGTTGCGGTCGCGTAAGGGGATCATGGGCTGGTAGCGGTGCTGCTAGGCGAGGTCAGGAGCGCAGCTCCACCTGTTCGAGGGGCGGTGAGTGCTTGACCATCATGCCGGCCGGCACCACGCCTCTTACGGAGGCTAGGTTGTAGATGACGCTGCCCTTGCCCACCAGGGTGCCTGGCGACAGCACGGCGTTGCAGCCTATGGAGACGCCGTCGCCGAGGGCGGCGCCGAACTTCCGCAGCCCGGTGCGGGTGCCGCTCACGCTGATCTCCGTGCCCGTGGTCTTGAAGTTGGCCAGCTTCACACCGGCTCCGAGGTTAACGTCATGCCCTACCACGCTGTCGCCCACGTAGTTGAAGTGGGGCGCCTTGGCGCTGCCCAGCAGGAGTGAGCGTTTCACCTCGGTCGCATGCATGGCGTGAGCGCCGGGCCCCAGAACCACGGGCCCACGTAGGTAGGCGGTGTGGCCCACTTTGGCGCCGGCGGCCAGGTAGACGGGCCCGGTCAGGTAAGCGTAGGGGCCCACCTCCGCGCCGTCCTCCATGAAGAGCGGCCCCTCCACCACGGCGCTCGGGTGCACGTTACCGGCCTGCCTCTGGTCCTGCAGCGCTTCACCGAACCGGTCGAGCAGCGCCAGGACCTCCCAGGGGAACTCCACGTCCAGCAGGCCCCGGAGTGCCTCCGGCACCCGGTCCCGGTCGAACAGCTCGGCTGTCTTCAGCATGGTGCAAGTGTACCGTCAGAACCGGTTACACTTCGTGCTAGTCGTGTTGCAGGTCATCTTCAACCCCGTTGCGGGTAAGGGGCGCTCGAGCCGGGCCATAGGCCAGGTGGAGCGCTTCCTCACTGAGAACGCTCTCCCCTACCGCCTGCTGACCACGGAGGCCGCTGGCCACGCCGTGGAGTTGGCGGCCGCCACGCCCCCGGGATCGACGTTGCTCGTCGTCGGTGGCGACGGCACCGTGCACGAGGCCGTCAAGGGCATGGTGCGCGGAAACCTAAGCCGCCGCCTGGCGGTCATCCCCGTGGGCTCGGGCGACGACTTCGCCTACGCGCTGGACATCCCGCGGGACAACCTCTTAGGCGCCCTGACGCGCCTCCTGGACCCCGAGGTGACCACGGTGGACGTCGGCTTCGTGGACGGTGAACCGTTCGTGAACTCCATGGGGGTGGGCTTCGACGCGGAAGCGGCTTACCGGGTACGCAACTCGCCCAAATGGACCAAGGGGCTGGCCGCTTACCTGTACGGCACGCTGACGGCCCTTGGCACGTTCCGACCCGTGAGCGTGAGAGTAGTGGTGGACGACGCCCAGGTCTACCACGGGCCCTCGCTCCTGGTGTCACTCCAGAACGGTCCCCGAGCGGGTGGCAACTTCCTCTTCGCACCCACCGCCAGGAACGATGACGGCCAGCTGGACGTCCTCGTGGCCGGGGAGTTCACCCGCGCCAGCGCCATCGCCGTCCTGCCCCGCCTCATGCGGGGTGCTCACCTCAGCCACCCCCGCGTCCACCTGTTCCACGGCACCCGAGTGGAGCTCCACTGGGAGGAGCCGCAGCGCGGCCACGCGGACGGCGAGCCTCTGGGCCCCAGGCACAGCTACGTCGCCGAGCTGCGCGCAGCCACCCTCGAAGTGCTGCGGTAGTGGGGTTCCTAAGCGGAGGGGGAGTTCGCCTGCATCGCGGCACCACCTTCTTCTCCTAGAACAGGATCGGACGACTTCACCAAGAACAAGACCAAACAAGCAAAAGAAGGAGCCCCGCCTTATCAGCGGGGCTCCTTGATGTTGCTTTGTCCGGCGGTTAGGCCGGTTCAGCTAGTCGGTTCCTTAGAAGGAGACGGTGTAGCTGATCGAGAAGGCCTGAGCGGAAGCAGTGCCGCGGCCGTCGGTGTTCTCGTAGACGCCGTAGGCGAA
>CAYXUE010000044.1:0-12853 GCA_964467885.1 uncultured bacterium
AGGTTGCCGGTGGAGAGGAAGCGGTCGTTCAGGCTCTGGAAGATGATGGCTATGACGATGGTGCCGATGATCACGGGCAGCACGCCGCCGCCGTTCAGCCGCGGCAGGCGCCTGATGGGTTTGGCGTCCCCCGGGGCGCCGTCCTCAGGGGGCGGTGTCGGGTCGCTCACGCTGCCCCCCGCTGACCGGTCGTCATGAGCTCCACCACCTGCTGCACGTCGAACTCGGCCTTGGGTCCCTCGGCCACGACCTCGCCGAGCCGCATGACCGCCACGCGGTCGGCGATCTCGAAGACGTCGACCAGGTTGTGCGAGATCATCATGACTGCCAGCCCCTGTTCCGCCAGCCGCTGCACGAGGGCCAGCACCTGGCGCGTCTGCGCCACGCCGAGGGCCGCCGTGGGTTCGTCGAGGATGACGAGCTTGGAGTTCCACATGACGGCTTTCGCCACGGCCACGGACTGCCGCTGGCCGCCCGAAAGCGAGGCCACGGGTTGCCGTACGGACTGAACGGTGGTGACGCGCAGGTCCGCCAAGGTTTCTAGGGCGGTGCGCTCCATGGCGTCCTCGGCCAGGAGGCCGTGGCCGTTCCGGAGGATCTCGCGCCCTAGGAACATGTTCTGGACCACGTCCAGGTTGTCGCATAGTGCCAGGTCCTGGTAGACCACCTCGATGCCGAGCTGCGCGGCCTCGCGCGGGCTGCGGGGGCGGACCTCCCGGCCCTCCCAGATGATGCGGCCGTGGTCGGCCTGGTAGGTGCCGGCGATGATCTTGACGGTCACCGACTTGCCGGCGCCGTTGTCTCCCACGAGAGCCGTCACCTGGCCGGACGGCAGCGTCAGGTTCACGCCCCGGAGGGCGCGCACGGCGCCGAACTCCTTACGCACGCCCTCCAGGCGCAGCAGCGGCTCGGCCTGGGCGCTGCCGCCTGTCCGAGCCGCCTGCGAACTCAAGGGTCGCCTACTCCCCTATCCCCGCGGCCGAGCACTCCTCCTCGAAGCCGGCGCAGAGCTGATCGGCCGAGACGAAGCCGTCGGCCACCACTGTCTGCGCCATGTTCTCGGGCGTGACCCAGATGGGCGAGAGCAGGACGGAAGGCACGTCGGTGCCACCTTCGGTGTCGGGCGTAACGCCGTTCACCAGGGCGGCCGGGGGCTCGATACCGGCGCGCAGGTAGAGGGCTAGGGCCGCGGCCGCCTGCGCTTCCAGCTTGATGGACTTGTAGACGGTGCCGCACTGGTAGCCGGCCAGCACGTTCTGCAGGCCCTGCAGGGTGGCGTCCTGCCCGGTCGTTGGGAAGGTGTTGGGCGGCACGTTCAGCGTGCGCAGGTAGGAGATGACGGCGTTGGCGTTGTCATCGTTGGGGGTCACCACGGCGTTGATCTGCTCGTTGCCGGTGTACTGACCCTCGAAGGTGGTGCGCGCCTGGGCGGGATCCCAGGTGCCGGCGGGCTCGCCAGCGTTGACGTAGGTCCCATCATCGAAGTACGGCTGGAGGACCTCCATGTAGCCCTGCTTGAAGAGGGTGGCGTTGTTGTCGGTGGGGGCGCCGGCCATGACCAGCACCTGCGGGCTCTCCACGCCCCAGTCGGCGATGCAGTCCACCATGCCCTGGCCGATGAGCCTGCCCACCTGCACGTTGTCGAAGCTGACGTAGTGGGAGCGGGAGCCGCCCAGCGTCAGGCGGTCGTAGTCTATGACCGCCACGCCGCGGTCGGCGGCGTACTGCTCGATGGAGGCGCCTACGCCCGACGAGATGGGGTCGAGCAGCAGGACCACCGCGCCCTGCGTGATGGCCGCCTGCGCCTGGGTCAGCTGGGTGGACTCGCTGCCCTGCGCGTTGTTGATGATGATGTCGCTGTCCGCTAGGCCGGCGGCCTGCAGTGCCTGCCGCAGGAACGGCTCGTCGAACGAGGTGTAGCGGGCGGAGGTGGTGGTCTCCGGCAGGAGCACGGCTACGGCGCCGCTGCCCTGAGCCGCCACGTCGCTCAGCTGCTCCATCGCCGAGAAGTCGGCGGTGAACGAGTCGACGGATATGGAGGAGGAGTCCTGGGCGTGGGCTACCCCGAGAGCCAGAAGCGCCGTTAGGGCCAGGCGCCTCACCCGCTGGAGCGAACGTAGAGCTGCTTGCATGCTCGCCGGCTTTCTCCCTGAGGCTTGAGTCTTCGGCCGGGCCGAAGGCAAGAGATCGGAAGGGAGGGGTTCGGTCCAGATGTGTGGGCGAGGAGGGTCAGGGCGCCACCTCGCTGATTCCCGAAGCGGTTCCAGGGTAGCGCCGTGCGCCGGCGAAGTGTGGTAAGCCGTCACGTAGCGCGGGCCGGCCCAAACAAGAGAGGTCCGAGGCGTTCATCCGCCTCGGACCTCTCCATCTCGCGCGTGGCCGCAATGCGTTGCTAACGCCGCATGGGCGTCAGCTCACGCGCTACGTTAGTTAGCGAGCCACTCCTGAACCTTTTCGGGGTTCTCGCTGATCCACTCGCGCGCGGCGTCGAACGGGTCCGCGCCGTCGAGGATCTTGAGCATCACGGCGCCCATGTCCTCACCGGTCCAACGGAACGCGTCCAGGAAGGCGAGGGCGTCCTCGGGGCCGTTATCGGCGAACTCCTGGCTGACGATGGTGTGGATCTGCTCGGCTTCGCCGAACACGCCTTCGGGGTCCTCGAGGTACTTGAGGTCGTAGGCGGCCCACATCCAGTGCGGACGCCAGCTGGTGACCACGATGGGCTCGTTACGCGTGATGGCGCGGTCGAGCGCAGCGGCCATGGCGGCGTCGGAACCGTCGATCAGGTTGAGGTTGCTGAGGCCGTAGACGTCCATGGCTTCGTCGCTGGCGGCCATGAGACCGGCGCCGGGGTCGATGCCGATGATCTCGCCGTTGAACATGTCGGCGTTGTCGTTCAGCTCAGTGATGCTGTCGATTTCGACGTAGGTGGGCACGGCCCAGCCGATGTCGGCGCCTTCGAGGTTAACACCGAGGTCCACAAGGCTGTCACCGTACTGGTTCCAGTACGCTTCGTGGGTGGCGGGCAGCCAGGCGGCCACGATGGCGTCGAAGTCGCCCTGGGCGAGACCGGTCCACATGGGGCCGGCGTCCACAGAGGTGAGGTTGACGTCGTAGCCGAGTTCGTCGATGAGCACGGCGGCCACCACGTGGGTCGAGGCGATCTCGGAGTCCCACAGCACGTAGCCTAGTTCGATGGTGTCTGTCTGGGCGCTGGCGATACCGAGGGCCAACACCGCACTGAGCGCAATAAGTAGGCGCTTCATAGATGTTCCTCCAAACTGGAGTAAGGACGAGGGGTTATAGGACAAACTGTATGCCCTGTGGCGCATACGCTACGCCGAACGTACGTACAGACCACTGCGCGGCCGTCTATGACCGTAGCATGTAAGTCACGGACGCGCAAACGCGCATTAAGCGCGGGTTAACGCTACAAGACGGCGCCGCCTAAGGCGGCGCATCTGCCCTACTCGCGGCTGCGCTTCTCCGAGCGCTTACCCATGGCGGCGGTCATGCGGTCGAGGATGATAGCCAGGATCACCACGGCCAGGCCGGCCTCGAAGCCCTGCCCCACGTTGATGCGCTGGATGCCGCGCAGCACTTCGGTGCCTAAGCCCCGGGCGCCGATCATGCTGGCGATGACCACCATGGAGAGGTTGAGCATGATGGACTGGTTGAGCCCCGCCAGGACGGTGGGCATGGCCACCGGGAACTGCACCTTCACCAGCTTCTGCCACCTGGTGGAACCGAACGCGTCGGCCGCCTCTATCAGGTCGCCCGGCACCTGGCGGATGCCTAAGTTGACGAGGCGCACCAGCGGCGGCAGGGCGAAGACGAAGGTGGCCACCACGCCGGGTACCATGCCGACGCCGAAGAACATGATGGCTGGAATCAGGTAAACGAACGCCGGCATGGTCTGCATGAAGTCGAGCACCGGCCGCATGATGCGTTCGGCGGTGTCGCTGCTGGCAGCGAGGATGCCTAAGGGCAGTCCCACGATGACGATGATTATCTGCGCGGTGACCACGAGCGCCAGGGTGCTCAGGAACGGCGTCCACAGGCCGATGTTCTCGATGAGCAGCAGGCCCAGCGCGGCGAAGAGCGCAAGGCGCCAGCCGGTGAGCCACAGCACCAGCAGGACGATGATGGCGATCATCACGAGCACGGGCACGGCCTCGAAGCCGTTCAGCAACGTGCCGATGACGGCTTCCACCGCGTCGCTGAAACCGTCGAAGAGGCTCGCCAGCTCGACCTGCAGGAACCGGACGGCCGTCTCTATCCAGTCGCGTAGGGGGATGCGGAAATCAAACATCGCTGACCTCCCCCTCGCCCTGCTTGTTGCCTTCCCCGTTGCCGGGCCTTACCAGCGCGGCGAGGATGGCGCCCTTCACCACCACGCCGCGCAGCCTGCCGCCGGCGTCCACCACGCCGATGGGCACGCTGCCCTCGGACGCGATGCCGATTATGTCCTGCAGCGGCGTGTCTAGGTTGACGACCACGGCGGGTTCCATGCGCGCCGTGTCCAGCCGCTCGCGGCTGGCGTTCGGATCCTCTAACTGGGCGCGCAGGCTCCCTGCGGTCACGTAGCCCTGCACCTTGCGCTCGGCGTCGGTGACGATGATGCCGGAGAGGCCGTGCCGGCGCATCTTGGTGCGCACCGTGTTGGGGCCGTCCCGCAGGAAGGCCGTCTCCTTCACGGGCTGCATGATGTTGGAAGCGGTCAGCACGCTGGCGCGGTCGACGCCCTCCACGAACGCCTCAACGTAGTCGTCGGCGGGGTGCGTGAGGATCTCCTCCGCAGTGCCCACCTGCACCACGCGCGCGTCCTTCATGATGGCTATCCGGTCGCCCAGCTTCAGCGCCTCGTCCAGGTCGTGGGTCACGAACACGATGGTCTTGTTCATGCGCGCCTGCAACTCCACCAGCTCGTCCTGCATCTCGCGCCGGATCAGCGGGTCGAGCGCGCTGAACGCCTCGTCCATCAGGAGTATGTCGGCGTCAACGGCCAAGGCGCGCGCCAGGCCGACGCGCTGCTGCATGCCGCCCGAGAGCTCCGAGGGGTAGTACTCCTCCCAGCCCTCCAGGCCCACCAGGGCCGTGGCCTCGCGTGCACGGCGGCGCCGCTCGTCGGCCCCCACGCCCTGCACTTCCAGGCCGTAGGCCACGTTGTCCACTACCGTGCGGTGAGGCAGGATGGCGAACTGCTGGAAGACCATGCCGCTGAACTTCTGGCGCCGGACCTCCAGCAGTTCGCGGCGGTCGAGCTTGGTGATGTCGGTGCCGTCCACCAGCACCTGGCCGGCGGTGGGCTCGTGAAGGTGGTTGAGCAGCCGCAGCAGCGTGGACTTGCCGCTGCCGGACAGCCCCATCAGCACGAAGGTCTCCCCCGCATGGACCTCGATGTTGGCGTCGTATACGCCCACGGCGGCGCCTACCTTCTGCGCGTCGGCCTTGGAGCCGCCCTGACGCAGGATCTCGAGTGCTTGCTCGGGCCGCGGCCCGAAGACCTTGGAGAGGTCGCGGGTGGCGAGCTTGACGGGTCTATCCGTCTTGGGCCCACCCTCAGGCTCCGGCCTCGAGGTGGGCGCTGGGGTAACACTGGGGGAACTTTGCTGGCCGGTTCCGGCCTGCGCTTCGCTGCTCATATGGTGAACTCCGTAACGGTCGTAGATAACTGATGGAATGCGCGACGGTCGGGCTGACCTTGTAAGGGTAGTACAGACTGGCGGGCGTGTCACGCCCCTACCCGACTTACAGGGCGGCTGTCACGGCAAACCGGCCCGACTTGACACCGTGTAATGCGACGGTGCATCATGGCGGGACAAGGCGGTCCGAAGGGAACTCACGGCGCACCTCCGCGCCCCTAACCCACCGCCGACAGGGAGCCCACGTGAACCTGAACGAGATCCTCACCGACCTGTTCCTCGACGCCAACGACTTCCGCGACGCGCACGCCGTCCCCATGGGCGACCGCCTTCGGTCCGTCGGCGTCGACCCGCAGCAGGCGACCGAGCTGGAGCACATCTGGCAGGACGCCTTGGGCACGCACCGGGACACCCTGCTGCGCCTGCAGGCTGGCGGCCACGGAGCCGATGCCCCATCCGGCAACGACCACGCGAGCAAGCGCGTACCCACGCAGGCCGAACTCGCCCAGCTCGACGACGAACGGCTGGTGGAAGCCATCATCGCGTGCGAGGCCAGCCTGACAGATTGCCGGCAAGCCCTGTCCCTGCTGGACGGTCGCGAGGCCGGCGCCCAGGCCGACGCCTGGTTGGGGGACGACGCCCCGGCCGAGTCGTTCCGGCAGCTGGCAGGCTGGCTCGAGGCGGCGCTCGTGGTGCTGCGGCGCCTGCGCCAGTGGCGCGCGCTGGCCGACCACCGCACGCCCACGCAGTTCCAGCCGCTCGACCCGGCCAGCCCTACGGTCCTGGTCCAGGTGCGCATGCCGCAGAACCTGGTGGAGCGCCTCGATGCTGCCTTAGACGGCCGTTCACGGAGTGACGCCATACGGGAGGCGATCAGCGGCTGGTTGGACGCCGAATCCGCTGGACAGCGCGCGCTGGTAAGGCGTCAACCCTCGGAAGAAGCCTAAGGGGCGCCCGTAGGGCCGGGGCAACCTGGCCCCAGCGGGCTGAGTGCCAGCTCACTCCTGGTAGAAGCGCAGCTTGTTGACTTCCATCTCCACCCAGGTGTCGCCGCCCGCCTTCAGCGCCAGGTGAACGCCATCCAGAACGTACTCGGATTCCCACTCGAGGTCCTCACCATCGCCCAAGTCGGTGGCAGTCCAGCCCATGGCGCGCAACTGCGCATCGTAAGCGGGGAACACCGACTCGACGCCTTCCCTCCCGTGGACGAAGGCGAAGGCCCACTCGAGGTCGATGACGTTGGCGCCTTCGAAGTGAGTGACCTCGATCCCGTGGAAGTCGGTGAGCGAGAACCCCGGCACGGGCGGATCGAACGTGCCGGGAAGCTCGAAGTCCAGATCGACCCGTACTCGGCTGCCGTCGCGTTCAACCTTCAGTGTCACGTTCGTGCCGGAGGCGGCGTGGTCGTAAGCGGCGCTTCTCTCCCCTACCCGCTGCGCCTCGGAGGTGAGGGTGAACTCTGGGGCCGCGAAGAGCGCCTGATAGTGGGTGAACACGGCGTCGTGATCGGTGGCGTCGTAGATTATATTCGCGCTCCACCAGAGGCTGCCCACGGGCGTGTCGCTCATGTAGTCGAAGGCGAACCCTTCGCCGAGGTTCTGGACCGTCGAGATGGGCGGCTTGAGGGCGAGCGGGTCTGCGGGCACGGCGGGACCGTCCCCGTCACCGGTCGCGGAGCCGCAGGCTGCTAAAGCCGTCAAGAACAAGGCGGCGACGAGCGCCCACAGGCTTCGAACCGGCGCACGCTGGAAGGGTGACCTGGGTACCGGGTGGCGTTTCAAGACGACCTCCTCGAGAGCTTGTTTCGGTTTCACCGCCGAACGTAGCAACGCCCGCCCTACGCGGCATATCGAACGCGCCACAGCCAGTGCGGACGTGACCTCATGGGTTGCGTAAGACAGGAAAGCCGCTCAGTTCGGTTGGAGGGCGCGCTTACACTTGAAGAGTCGCGATCAACTTCTTGTTGGCTTCGCTCAGCTGGTACGGCGGCAAGCGGTCGGCCAGGCTCTCACCGTGCACGCAGGCCGCCGCCGTCTTGATGACGAAGGCGTAGAAGCTCCGCCGATCCAGCGCCGCTTCGAACGGCACCAGATCGACTTGCACTCCCGCCACGAAGGGGCTCGGTTCCATCGTTCACAGCGTACGTCAGGCGGCTCAAGCGTCCTCAGAACATGAGCCTACGAGTAGCGCTAACCCTGCCAGGTATTGGCCGCTTTGACTCTTATCCTTCGTAGTGAAGGAGGGAGCACGCAGGGCACGGTGGCCACGTACGGCCACGCGGCCCACCACGTCGGAGCGGTGCGTCAGCTACTGCAAGGTTGGCTCGAGTGCTGGCGCGGGAATCTAGGAGGCGGGCATGCAGATCGCAGAACACATGTTGTGGCCGGTTACGCGGCACAAGGAGCTTATCGCTGAAGCTCGGCAGATCCACGAGGCGGCACGTGCGGTTAGGGAAGCGCGCGAGGCCAAGGGTCAGGACGTTACGACCGTGCTGAAGCGCGGCGCCCCGCCGTACCAACGCAAGGGCGCGGGCTCGCTCCCGAGCCGCCGGACCGCCTGGCGCAGCGGGGCTTGGCGTATAGGGCATTCGCTGGTGGTGGTCGGGCGGCGGCTGGAGCGCTTGGGGGACGCGGCTGACTGAGGGGAGAACGTCGGGGCTCCACCCTTGTCCTATCGGAACAGCATCGACCGGATACCTGCACTCGCTGGTGGTGGCCTCCTAACGTGACCGGCCCGCCTTCGAGGGTGGTGCCGTCGACACTTGGCGTGGCTCACTCCATGAAGCTCGCGGTTTCGAAGTCGCAGGCGTCGTCCACCTCCGCGGAGAGCAACTGTGGGTAGTCGCCGTCGTCGTTGCGGTAGTCGAGGAAGCCGGCGAGCCGCTCCTCCTGCTGCGCACCGGGCTCGGGAGGTTGCGCCGCGAGCACCAGATGCAGCTCGAGGAAGCGGGAGACGGATGACCTGGCATGTGGGGGCTCATGCCAGGTCAGATCGCTACGGATTCCGCTCGGCTCGGTCATTAAGCGCTAGAAGAGCGGACCGCTCTCAGCTCAGCGCTGCTCGAACTCGTAGGCCTCGCCCGTGCCCATCAGGCTGAATAGCACCACGGCCGCGCCCTCGCGCGTCTCGAGCGCGATCTCGAGGCCCGGGAAGGGCGGGGTGGTGGTTACGAACCGCTTGTTCCCGCTATCCAAAGCGCCAAGCACCGTGTCGAACTCGCCCAGGTCGGCCACGAGCGCGTCGTCGACCAGGCGCAGCGTGAGGTCACCGAGCGCCACGTTGTGGTACGCGCCGAGGAACCGCTCCACGGTCCCGGCGTCAAGCGCGAAGAGTTCCTGGGCGGTCATCGCCAGCATCTGCTTGCGGCTCTCGAGGCCGTACGCCAGCTGCGCGGGCGCCTCGGGTTCCAGGTCGTAGACGAGCTCGAACAGGCGCGTGCGGATGGCTTCGTTGACGGCGTTGGCGCCGCTCGCGTTGCTGAGGACGCTGACGCCCAGGCCCTCGCTGGGCAGGAACGCTAAGTCCGAGGTGAAGCCCAGGGTGTTGCCGCCGTGCGCGATGAGCTCGAGGCCCTTGTACTCCCCCACCATCCAGCCGAGGGCGTAGGCGGTGCTGGCGTCGATCGGCACCTGCGGTTGCCAGGTCTCCTGCAGGTTGGCCTCGCTGACCACCCGCACGCCGTCGGGCGAAACGCCGCGGTTCAGCTCCGTGACGAGGTAGCGACCCATGTCGAGGACGTTTGACCAGGGCGCGCCCGCCGGCGCCACGGGCAGCACCACGCGCTCCGCTTCATGGGCCAGGGGCTGGTAGCTGCCCTCCAGGTCCAGGCCGTGCGGCACGGCGACGTTACCGCGCGCGAGGACATCCGCCTGCCGTACCAGCGTGTCGTGCATGCCGATGGGCTCGAAGACCCGCTGCTGCATGCTGCCGATCCAGCCGTCGAACAGCGCGCCGTGCTCAGCGCCGTCGGCGGCAGCGGCCGCGTAGCCACCGGCTGCCACCATCTGGTTGCTGTACTGGAACGCCTCACCGAAGTCGGTGAAGAGGCGGAACTCGGCCAGCGAGGCTATGACGTCCTCGGCGCTCATCTCGTCGGCGTTCAGGATCATCTCGAGGTCGCGGCGCGGCACACCGGTGCAGGCGCACACCAGGTGGCGCAGCGTGATCTGCCGCGTGAGCTCGGGGTCGGCTAGGCGGAACTCCGGTAGGACATCGACGACCGGCGTGTCCCAGGCCATGAGCCCCTCGTCCACCAGGGCGGCCATGAGCATGGTGGTCATGGTCTTGCCGGTGGAGCCGATCATCATGAGGGTCTCGGCGGTCACGGGCTCATCGCCGCCCTGCTCGCGCACGCCGAAGCCGTCGGCGTACACGACCCGACCGTCCTGCACCACCGCCACAGCCAGACCAGGGACGCCGCCCTGCGCCATGGCGTCCTGGATGAACGCCTCCAGCTCGGCCACCAGTTCGGGCGTCAGGGCGCGGGCTTCCCTGCCGGTGATGTCCTCGGCCTCGGCGCCCACAACCTGCAGGCCGGTGTCGATGATCATGAGCTGGCTCTGCCGCTACATGGCGGCCGCTAATTCGCCGTCGAAGATCACCACGTAGGCGCGCTCACCAGCGACCCTAACGACGGCCTGCGTGATGCGCTCGGGGCTGTTCGCATACATCACCACCTGCATGGCGTCGAAGCCGTTGCCGGCGGGCGCGGCGATGCTCTGCAGCGCCTCCTGCTCGAAGTCGGGGTCCACCAGCTGCCAGGCGCCGGCCAGGGCCGCGTCCACGTCCGTGGTCGGCAGGC
Organism: uncultured bacterium; assembly: GCA_964467885.1. Lineage (GTDB taxonomy): Bacteria > Deinococcota > Deinococci > Deinococcales > Trueperaceae > JAAYYF01. The sequence goes on from CAYXUE010000044.1 coordinate 10,447, forward strand.
TGAGGATGAAGGCATTTACGCGCGCCTCGGGGCTGGCGACGACGCTGTAGCCATCCTTCGATTCCGCCGTCCAGTTGGTCGGCACCGGCACGCTGAAGAAGCCTTCGGGGTCGAGGTAGCGCGCCTCGTCCGCGGGCGCGGGGGCTGCCGCGGCGGGCAACAGCGTGAACGGGAAGCTGGCTCCGGCCTGGCTGAAGTCGCCGGCGATGGCGCCATCTTCGAGCGCGCCCACGAAGCCAGCGCCGGGGACGTCGCGGATGTCGAAGCGCACGGTGTCGGCGTCGACCTCTATGCCTATCAGCTCGAGGCCGTGGGCGCCCTGGGCTGGGATGTCGATGCTGCCGGTGGCGGGATCGGCGTCGAGGTCGAGGGTAACGGCGACCTCCAGGTCGCCGGTGGGCAGCTGGATGTTCCCGCGCCAGGCTCCAGTGAAGGGGCTCTGGCCCATAGCGAAGCCCAGTGAGAGGGCCAGCGTGATGAAGAGGGCGTAGACGTGATGCGTGTTGCCAGGTTTGTGCCTGTGTTCCGCTTTCCTCCGGGTGGAACCATAACGTGCTCTACCCGGGAAGGCATCCGACCTTGGTTGGAGGCGGACGAGGCCACAAGTGCCGTAACGGTGGCCGCACCGCCAGATCTTCGGGGGACGCGGCACTTCCTCCGATCGCTACGACTTAAGGAGGATGCTACCGCGTGCTGTGCGCCCTTAGCCTCCGCTGCGTGAACGATGAGCGCACCTTCTTCCAGGCAGCGAAGCCAGGCTTCCGGACCTCAGCCGGCTCCGCCTCGTACTCGGGGCCGGTGGCCCTCATGCAACGGCTGGGTCGTCGCTGTCATGGTGGCCCTCGAAGTCGGTTTGATAGCCCTGCAGGCCGCCAGAGGAGTCCGGAGCCACTTCAACTTCGCTACCGAGTTCGACCAGGTCATTTACAGCATCATGGGCGTGACCATCATGGTGTTCTTCATCGCCAACCTGTTGCTGGCCGCCATCCTGGCCTTCACGCGCTTCGAGGCACCCGTGTTCGGCCTCGCCCTGCGGCTCGGGCTCGTGGTCGCGCTGGCAGGCATGGCCGAAGGGTTCCTGATGACCAGCCCCTCCTCGGCTGGTTCCTGCAACGCAGACGCGAGCTCGCCGAGAACCGGCGCATGGCGCTGGTCGGCCTGGCGTCAGCCGCGTACCTGGGCGTTACACTCCTACTTGTGTGGCAGGCGCTGAGAGCCCAGCCGCTGCTCGCGCCCGATGCTTTGACCTTGGCGGCTTTCGGGCTGCTGGCGGGAGCGACTACACTGGGAGCGCTACTGCTGCTCAGGCGCCCGCCGCCTGCGCCACACCCATAAGCAGCAACTCCGCCCCAACCGCCAGGTCCTCGGCCGAGGAGTACTCCTCCGGGCAGTGGCTCAGCCCCTGGCGGCTCCTCACGAACACCATTGCCGTCGGGCACACGCTCTGCATGATCATGGCGTCGTGGCCTCCCCCACTGGGGAGCGTCAGGTGCTCGACCCCAATACGCTGGGCCATCGTCTCCAACTGGGAGCGCAGGCCGGGGTCGAGGATAACCGGCTCGGTGTGCTGCTCCGTCAGGACCTTGAAAGAAAGGTCGCGTTCGGCGCAGACGCGCTTGAGTTCCGTGTACACCTCTTGCAGCGCTCCATCCAGCGAAGCGCCATCCACGCTGCGGACGTCGATGGAGAAACGCACTGAGGCAGGGATGACGTTCTCCGCCCCCGGGCTGGCGCTGACCCAGCCCACCGTTCCCCTCACCGCCCCCGCGGAGGCGCGCGCCACGGCCTCCACCATCCGAGCGACCTGCGCGAAGCCCAACATCGGGTCGCGCCGGCCCTGCATCGGCGTGGCGCCGGCGTGGCCCGACCGGCCCGTCAGCTCCAGGCGCGCCTGGTAAAGACCCGTTATCCCCGACACCAGCCCCACAGGGGCGCCCGCCTCCTCCAGAACCCCGCCCTGCTCCACGTGCAGCTCGAAGTAGGCGGCCAGCGATTCCGGGTCACGCCTGGCTGCTAACAGACTTGGGCTCGGCACCCCGAAGTCGGCGAGCGCGCTGCGCAGGCTGACGCCACCCGGGTCCTGGATGTCCAGAAGAGAGTCATCGGCGAACTTGCCAGCCAGCGCCTGACTGCCCATCAGGCCGCCCGGGTACCGCACGCCCTCCTCGTTGGCGAAGGCCACCACCTCCACTGGCCGGCGCAGCTCCAGCCCGCTCTGCACGAGCACCTGAGCCACCTCAGCGGCGGCCACCACGCCCGCGGCGCCGTCGAACCGCCCGCCGTTGGGCACCGAATCTAGGTGCGAGCCCACGAGCACGGCCGGTCCGGTGAGGCCGTTGTCGTAGCGCCAGAAGTGGTTGCCGGCGGAATCTAGCCTGTGAGAGAAGCCGTGCGGTTCCAGCCAGCG
>CAYXUE010000044.1:12953-18194 GCA_964467885.1 uncultured bacterium
AGTGGTTGCCGGCGGAATCTAGCCTGTGAGAGAAGCCGTGCGGTTCCAGCCAGCGCCCTACCTCCGCCGCCGCTGCCCGGTCTTCGCGGCTCAAAGCCAAACGCGTGACGCCACCATCTGCAGTTGCGCCGAAGCCCGACAAGGTCTCCAGCCGTTGCCACATGCGGTCCTGTTGGACCAGCCCCTGAAGGTTTTCCACCATGCAGCGAGCATAAGACGTGCGTTCAACTCAGGCTTGAACTCCCCAGAACTCCATCCTCCTCAGCCGCTTGAACTTTCAGAGAGCGTAACCAAAGACAGCAAGCGACAGCCTTGCGCGGTACAGAAGCCACGACGGCACTTTGAACAGTCGAACTCACACTGCTTTACGCCGCCGCTGCAGTTGGATCAGGGGCCCTGAGAGCGAACGTACTCGCTGACGCCCACGTTGAGGGCGACCTCCTCAACCTCGAGCACCGCCCAAGGGGACCCGTCCTCGTACCAGGTGACCGCGGCAACGGTGGGGACCGGGTGGCCGTCGATCTCACCCCAGTCGCGAAGGTCGTTGATCCAGAGGCTCTTACGCTCGCTCGCCGCGTCCTTGTATCTCATGGAGGTCAAGTAGAGAGGCATACCGCTCTGCTCGTCGAAGCGCACCACGAGACGCTCCTCGGACCCGCCGAACGGTGCGACCAGCAGGGCAGTAGCGTCGTCTACAGACTCCCAGCGCACGCGGGGGTCGGTGAGGAAGACCGTGGGGAACCAGATGGACTCCGCCCACAAGGCCAAGTTGGCGCCCTGAGCGACCTTCGGCTCGCCTTCGATCACTCCGAAGGGCAACTCGAGGCGCGCGTTGCCGTCAAGGTAGCTCTCGTTCACCCGCATGACCGGGAAGCCGAACAGGGTGGCTTCGATGTAGTGGCGGTAGCCCTCACCGGCGAGGTGGGTGAAGCGGAAGCGCGCCGGGAAGGTCACGCCGGCTATGCGCATGCGCGCCCGCCCGCTGATGACGGCGGACCCGACATGGGGAATCTGCTCCTCGTACAGGCGCTGGTAGAAGCGGGCCACGGGAGCCGGCAGCCCGGGCGGGAGGTTCAACGCTGCAGCCTGCTCCAGCCTTGGAAGATCTACTTCAGGGAAGGGTCGCGGCTGCACCCACAGGCCCAGCAGAACGAATAGGACCGTTACGACTAGGATGACGGCGATCAGGGTCACTATCCTCACGGCGGCCTCCTTGATCCGACCTTCGTCCGCGGAAGACCAGCGTAGCGCCTAGGACGGCCTGTTCGGGAGGACATTCCGCCCTGACGAGGGGGCGTCCCCGGGCCCTATCCTTGACTCGAATGAGGTCAAAACCTCTCGCGCTTCGGGTGCGCCATTGGTGGGCAGGCTGCTGCTACGCCGTCCCGCGCTCAAGACAAAACGCAACGCGTTGTTGGCCAACCTCCCACCGTGACCACTCGGTAAAGGAGGGCGGTATGTGGCGGTTCATGGCTTCCAGTCCACGGACAAGTTCGCAGGAGCGACTCGTTGCGCGTCATGCTGGCTCGGCCCGCAAGGCAGGTGCGGCGCCGCTCGCCGAGGGGTCTTCTGGCATCCTCTCCCCACAACCGAGGCGCATGGACGAGCGTGAAGGGTCGCGCCGGCACGTGCGGCCCGCTGCTGTGAAGCTGCTCATGGCACTGCTGCTCCTGCTGGCGGTGGGCGCGCTCTACGGCGGTGGCGCCCTCGTCGCTGACCCGTCGGGCGGCCTGCTTGACATGCCCGTTTCGCTGCTTGCCGGCAGCCCTTTCGGGGACTACCTGGTGCCTGGGCTGATTTTGCTCGTGCTGCTGGGTATCTTCCCTCTCGTCGTCGCCTGGGGGCTGTGGTTCAGGCCCGCCTGGGCGCGGGTCGGGGTATCCGAGGTGGACGCCGCCTGGCTGGCGGCCCTCTTCGTGGGCGTGAGCCTGATCGTGTGGATCCTGGTGCAGATGACCATCCTGCGGTTCTTCCTTCAGCCCGTCCTGCTGGCGCAGGGAATCGCCATCATCGGCACGAGTCTGCTTCCAGCCACGCGCCGTCATTACGGGGCAGCAGGAAGGAAGGCGCGAACTGACGAGAGGGGCCCGTAGGCGAGCTCATCTCCGCTGCCGCCCCGGATGAGTGTGCCCGGGACGCCGGTCGCGGCCTGAGGCTTCTGGAAGGAGAGTCACATGATCTCCAAACGTGGAAGACCGCAGAGTTGGGCGTACTTGCTGGTGGCTGGCGGCCTGTTCTTGCTGGCCGGCAACTTGGGTCTGTTGGGCTGGGTCGGTGACTGGCTCTGGGCGCCGCTGTTCCTGGTTGCGGCGGGTGCGTTCCTCCTGTGGCGGCGCGGCACCAGACCGACCCCGTCTGAAGCGGGGCGTGACGTGACCACCCGGAACGGAACGTTCGAGCGGACCCCGAACCGGGCGTGGAGAAAGGGTCGAGGGCGCACGGGCCGAGGTTAGAGCCGCAGCACCAGCGCCGCGACCCAGAAGTAGATCAGCAGCCCCACGGCGTCGGCTACCGAGGTGATCAACGGGCCGCTGGCGACCGCCGGGTCGCGTCCCAGGCGCATCAGCACGAACGGCAGCAGCACGCCCAGCAGGTTCGTCAGCAGCAGCATCACGATCATCGTGATCATCACGACCAGACCGATAGCGAAGCCGCCGCGCACAGCGCCGAGCGCCAGGCCAAACACCCCGAGCGTGACGCCGATCAGCAAGCCCAGCAGAGCCTCCTTGAGGAAGGCGCGCCCCCACTCGCTGGCGCGCACCTCCCCGAGGCTGATGGCGCGGATCATGATCGTCGCCGACTGCGATCCGGCGTTGCCGCCCGTGTCGATCAACAGCGGGATGAAGAACGCCAACGCCACGTACGACACAAGCATCTCCTCATAAGCGGCGATGACGCCCGAGGAGACGAGGTTCACAAGCACCAGCCCGACCAGCCAGCCGATCCGCCTGCGGTACAGCAGGGCGATGCCCGACTCCCAGTAGCTCTCCCGCCCCGGCGCGATGGCCGAGGTGCGATAGAAGTCCTCGGTGGCCTCCTCCTCCGCCACCCCCATCACGTCGTCGACCGTCACCACGCCGATCAGCACGCCGCCGGGATCAACTACCGGCAGCGCCACGCGGTCGTAGCGGCGCATCATCAGCACCGCCTCCTCACGATCGGTGTCCGGAGCCAAGCTCACGTACTGCCGATCCATGACGCCTTCGACGAGACTACCGGGATCCGAGAACACGACGCGCTGCAGAGGCAGGTCATCCAGCAGCCTCCACTCATCGTCGACCACGAACACCATGCTGGAGGTCTCGTCCTCGCGGCCGCGCGCGCGGAGGTGCTCGAGCGCCTGGGCGATCGTCCAGTCGGGCCGCACGGCGAGGTAGTCAGGCGTCATGAGCCGACCGACGCTGTCCTCCGGGTACCCCAGCAGCTCCAGGGTCACGGCGCGATCTTCAGGGGAGACCAAGTTCAGCAGGCGCTGCGTCACCCGACCCGGCAGCTCGGCTAGCAGGCTGGTGCGGTCGTCCGGTTGCAGGTCGGCGAGCAACCGCCTGGTCTCGCGGTCATTGAGGGCCAGCACCAGGCGATCACGGGTCGCGGGCCGGAGCTTGGCGAACACCGCCGCTGCGAACTCGGGCGGCAAGGCGCGGAACAACAGCACCCGCTCCTCGGCGGGAAGATCCAGCAGCACCTCGGTTACCGCAGGCGCCGCCAGCTTGGCCTCCGGCCACTCTCCTCGCCAGGCGGCAAGGTCCTGCCAGAGCCCCTCTTGCAAGAAACGGCGCAATTCGGGTGGCAAGGTATTCTCCACCGCGAGCCCGCCGACCTCTCCATTTGGCATGTCACACCCCGCCTATCAGTACGCGCTAGGTGCGCTCCTCGGACCCCCCCACCGCTAGAGCTTCGCGCCGACCGCCCTCGACACCGTTACGCGGCCGAACTTGCCGAGCTTGGCGAAATCCATGCCACACTCTACACTCACGTGACCGACGCGCCGCATGCGGTCGCCTGCGTACGCCGTGAAACGAACCGCTAGGTTACGAGCTCCCCTATCAGCTGTAACGAGCCCCCGCAGCCCGCGCGCCGCCATCAGCCGTCGGTCATGCCCACAAGGAACTCGTGGAACTCAGCATCAGTGAGTAGCAGATGCTCATGATTCAGGATCATGTGCACCCCCATGGAAAGAGGATCTGAGTCCGCCTACTCGCCGGAGGGCGGCTGGGCGGCGCTACAGGGCACGCGCGCTCGCTCACGGCGCTGCTGGGCTCCCTCCGCGCCTTACCGGTCGGCCTCGTTCGCGTCGCCGTCGCCGGGGCCCTCGTAGACGCCCTCATGAGGGCCAGCGAAGGACGTGCGTCGCCTCGCCTCCCGCTCTCCTCGCAGGATAGCGCCGGCCTCCCGGACGCTCTCCATCAGGTCCTCGAACAGCTCCTCTTCCATGTCCTCAGCCTAAGCCCTTTCCCGAGGAGGAGAGTGTACCGGAACCTGAATCGCTGCGGGTTTACGGGACACAGATTAGAGGCTGTTTGAATGACGTCTAGCACGCGAGCCTCCTAATCATGAGGCGGATCATGGTGGCGTAGATGAAGCACTCGGTGCAGGCCGGTAGCAGCTCGTAGTCGCGGTTCAGGCGCCGCTGGAACGTCCACCACGCGAACGTTCGCTCTACCACCCAGCGCCGCGCGATGACCTTGAAACCCTGGTCCACCCAGACGTGCCGCAGGCTCGGGAAGGCGTTACGGACAGCGCTCAGGAGGGTTGCGCCGCCGCTGCGGTCGGTCTGATTGGCGGGCAGCACCTTCACGCCCAGCAGCAGGCCGGAACTATCGACCAGGGTGTGGCGCTTGCGGCCCTGCTTCTTGTGGCCGTCGTAGCCCCTGACCCCCCTTTTTCGCTGGTGCGCACCGACTGGCTGTCCAGGATGGCGGCGGTGGGATTCGCGCCGCGCTCGGCTTTCAGGCGCGTGCGCTCGCGCAACGCCGTGTGGATGCGTTCCCAGGTGCCGTCCAGGCGCCACTGGCGGAAGTAACCGTAGACCGCCTGCCAGGGCGGCAGGTCCTTGGGCAGCATGCGCCAAGCGCCGCCGCTGCGAAGCGTGTAAAAGATGCCATTCATGATCTCGCGGTAGGAGTGAAGCCGCGGTCGACCGCAGCAGGGACCGGCTTCGTGAACGGGCGGCAACAACGGTTCGAGGACGGCCCACTCACGATCCGTGAGGTCGCTGGGGTAGCGATAGGTGGCCATGGC
>CAYXUE010000045.1:0-17851 GCA_964467885.1 uncultured bacterium
GACCAGCGCCTGGCGGTCGCACCTGGCGTGAGTTGTAGGTTCGTTACCCCATGACTTCTAGGATGGAACCGAGAGCACGTACGTGGTCATCGACCCGCCCAGTTAACGACCAGCGCTACCGCCAGTCCCCCGGCAGTGCGGCTGCGGCGTAGCGCGGGAAGGCCGCCAGCAACTGGATGGTGGCTTCGATGTCCGCCCGGTGGCAGAGCTGAACGGTGGAGTGCATGTACCTCGTGGGCGCGCCGATGGTCGTGGCCCACGCGCCCTTGCCAGCGCGTTGGATGGCCGATGCGTCGGTGGCCCCGCCCAGGTTCCTCTGGAAGGCTATCCCTTCCTTACCGCAGGTATCTACGAGGGCCCTGATCAGCCCTGGGTTGCCTATGGTGCGGTTGTCCATGATGTAGATGCCCGTGCCTTGGCCTAGGTCGCATTGCCGCTGGACGTGTTTCGCGTATGGAGTGTCCGATGGCAGGCTGCCGTCTATGGCCAGCGCGATGTCGGGTTCTATGACGTGGGCGGCAGTGGGGACGCCGCGGACACCTACTTCTTCCTGCACGGAACTCACCGCGAAGACGTCTACGTTCGAGGGTTGGAGGCGTTTCATGGCTTCGACCAGGCAGTAGACGCCCATCCGGTCGTCGAAGTTGCGGCCCATCACCATCTGCTCGTTCAGCTCTTCGAAGCGGGCGGCGAACGTTACTACGTCACCAACTTCCACCAGTTCATTCACTTCGCTAGCTGGCCTTCCCACATCGATGTAGAGCTCCGACACCGGGAATACCCTGTTGCGGTCCGCCTCGGTACCGAGCCAGCCCGCCTGCGGCGCGATCAAGCCCTTTAGTTTCTGGGCTCCCGCCTTCGTGCCGTGAACGATGACGCGTTCACTGGGCAGCGTCCGGGGGTCCAGGCCACCGATGGCTCGGAAGGAGATGAAGCCCTCGTCGTCGATGTGGCTGACCATCATGCCGATCTCGTCGACATGGGCTACGTACATAAGTTTCCGCACGGGCTGGCTGCGGTCGGTCGCCCTCTTGACAGCGATGACGTTGCCCATGCGATCGCGCCAGATCTCATCGGCGCTTCCCGCCAGTTCCCGCCATACCAGCTGCTGCGCCTCCTCCTCGAAGCCCGAGACGCCGGGCACGTTGCAGAGTTCCGCCAGAAAGTCCATCGACATGTTCAAACCTCCGAGTACAGTCACTAACGGGAGTGGGGGTCTAGCGCGTCCCGGAGCCCATCGCCCAGGAAGTTGAAGGCGAGCATCACCAGAGCCAGCGCGAGTCCTGGATAGATGGCTAGGTGGGGATGGCTCCGCATGACCTTGAAACCTTCGGAGATCATCATCCCCCAGCTAGGGGTCGGCGGCGTGGCTCCTATGCCTATGAAGCTGAGGAAGGCCTCCGTCGCGATGAAACTGGGAACAGCCAACGTGACCCGAACGAGGAGCGGGCCGATCAAGCCGGGGACGAGATGCTTCAGTAAGATACGGGCGTCGCCGGCACCGATGGCGACCGCCGACTGGATGAAGTCGGAGTTGCGTAACGACAGCGCCATACCGCGCGTGAGCCTAGCCATGCCGACCCAGGAGGTGAGGCTGATGCCCAGGATGATCAGGAAGATCCCACCCATCTGAGCGTCCAGGCGGTTCACGAACTGGAAGACGGCGTTCGTGGATGCTCCCCCACCGAAACCAGTCTTGAAGGTGACCATCAGCAAGATGATGAAGAGCAGGCTGGGGAAGGCGTAAAGGACGTCGACGATGCGCATGAGCACCGCGTCCACCTTGCCACCGTAGTAGCCCGACACCACACCGTAAGCGAGTCCCACTACGAAGGCTATCCCCGCGCCCAGGAAGGCGACCGCCAGCGAGATCCGCGTGCCGTAGATCAATCGGCTCAGCATGTCGCGCCCGAGGAAGTCGGCTCCCAACGGGAACTCCTTGCTGGGTGGCGCGTAGTTGGCCAAGAGGTTCCCGTCAGCGAAATGGCTGGGGGCCAGCTGATCAGCGAACAGCGCGACCACGATAAGGGCGCCGAGGATGAGCGCGCCTATGACGGCGGCTTTATGCTTCAGCAGCCGTCGCAATGCTCGCCGTGCTGGCTTGTCCCGGCTGAGCCCGGTTCGCACCACCGTAGCGGGGGAGCCGCCCGGGCCGCTGGCCACCTTGGTCATCCTTCCGTCCTCATGCGGGGGTCGATGATGGCGTACGAGATGTCGACCACCAGGTTGGAGATCACCAGGATGACGGAGAACAGCAGGGTGGTGCCCATGATCACGGGGTAGTCGCGGCCGCTTACGCTGTCCACGAAGAAGCGGCCCAGGCCAGGGATGGCGAAGATCTGCTCCACGACCATGGAGCCCGTTACCAGCGCAGCGAACAGCGGTCCGATGATGGTGATGACGGGGATCAGAGCGTTGCGCAGGGCGTGCTTGATGACGACCTGCCGTTCCCTGAGACCTTTGGAGCGCGCCGTCCTGATGAAATCCTGGTGCACGATCTGCAGCATGCTGGCCCTCGTGAGGCGGGCGATGATCGCCGCTTCGCCCAGGCCCAGGGTCAGAGCTGGCATCACGGCTTGTTGCCAGGTTCCCCATCTCGCCACGGGAAGCAGCTCGAGGTGAAGTGCCAGGCCCCATATCAGCAAAGGACCCAGGGTCATGGCTGGTACGGAAACGCCGGCGACGGCCACGAACATCCCCAGGTAGTCGAGCCAGCTGTTCTGTTTGAGGGCGGTGACGACGCCTATCGGAACGCCGATGGCGAGGGCCACCCCTAGCGCCAGGATGCCCAGCTGGAACGAGATCGGCAGGTGGGCCGCGATGATGTCGTTGACGCTGCGGTTCCTCTGGAGATAGGAGGGTCCGAGGTCGCCGCGGAGGGCGTTGCCCATGTAGCTCAAGTACTGCTGGAACAGCGGCTTGTCCAGGTCGTAGAAGGCTTCTAGGTTGGCGCGTATCTGTGGAGGAAGGGGTTTATCCTCCGCCGAGAACGGACTGCCCGGAACCGAGTGCATGAGTAGGAAGGTGACGACCGAGATCGTGAAGAGCACCGGTATCAGGGCGAGGGCGCGGCGGAGGATAGTGGCAGCCATAGGAGTTCAGGTGAAGGTCAGTTGCGCCTCACTGCCTTCGTCTAGCGGTCGACGCTCCACTTCCAGAACTCCGGCTGGTACGTCGGTGCGAGCACACGCTGGAGGTACGGCTTCGTGAGGATGTTCTGGGCGGACCAATAGATCGGCAGGACCGCGGCCTCTTCCTGAACGAGGATGCGCTCGGCTGCTTCGTAGAGTTCCTGACGTACGGTCCGGTCGGACTCGACGGCTGCGCGGGCGATCAGGCTGTCGTACTCGGCGTTCTTGACGATGGCTGGCGCGCCCACGGCCGACGTGAACATCTCGGAGTGGATGTTGTTCGCGTCCGGGTAATCCATGCCCCATCCCATGCGCCAGACGTTGAACGCACCCTCGGCGGCGATCTCGGAGTAGGCCCTACCTTCCACGGCCTGCAACTCGACTACGACGCCAAGGTTGCTCTGCCACATCTGCTGCACTGCCTGGGCTATGCGGCTGTTCGCCTCGCTGGAGTTGAAGGCCAGCGTCACCGTGGGGAGTCCCTCGCCGTTCTCGAACCCGGCCTCGGCCAGCAATTCCTTGGCGCGTTCCGGATCGAAGGGAATGCCGATACCCGCCTCGTTGGGTACGTGCCCTACCGATCCCGGCGGGGTGACCGTCAGCGCGGGGATCTCTCCGCCCTTGGTGATGGCGCTAACGATGGCCCCTCGATCGGTGGCGGCGACGAACGCCTGCCTCACCAGCGCGTCGTCGAACGGGGCCCTGAGGCCGTTGAAGATGTAGTAGTAGAGGATGTTGGAGCCGCCGTTGTAGTACTCCGCGCTCAACACCGGGTCGGCTTGCACGCGGTCGAGATCGGTCGGTGGCACGTTCACGGTGTCGAGGCTACCGCTCTCGTACATGGAGAGGGCGGTGGAGGCCTCCTTGACCACGTACAGGTTCACCACCTCGATAGCCACGTTCTCGGCGTCGTAGTACGAAGGGTTCTTCCGTAGCACGGCCATGTCCTCCGGCCTCAGCTCGGCCAGTGTGTAGGGCCCGTTCACTACGATGTTCGCCGGCGAGGTCCAGTCGTCACCATGGGCATCGATGGCCCACTGCGGGATGGCGTGGCCGATGGAGCCGAGCGACGAGAGGAACCACGAGGCAGGTGCGGTAAGGGTTATCTCTAGAGTGTGATCGTCCAGGGCCTTGACACCCAGGGATTCAAGGTCGGCCTCTTCGCCCTGGTTGATGGCCTGGGCGCCTTCGATGATGTAGAGACGGTAGGACATCGGAGCCGCGGTGGCGGGATCTACGATGCGCCTGAAGGAGTTGACGTAGTCGTTCGCCGTTACGGGGGTGCCGTCGGACCAGGTCCAGTTCTGGCGGATGTCGAAAGTGTAAACCGTGCCGTCGTCGTTCACGCTCCACGACTCGGCCCCTGCTGGAACTACCTCGCCCGTCTCGAAATCGTAAGACAGAAGGGTCACGAAGAGGTTGGCGGGGACCTCGTATAACCAGTTGGCTGTCGGGTCGATTATGTACGGGTCCTGCGAGAGCGGATAGTTCAGGGTCTGGCTCTGCGCCGAGACGTAGCTGCCGGTCAGCAGCACGCCGAAGAGTAGGGCGGAAAGCACACGGCGGATACGGTTCATACTCTCACCTCCAGGGGACGTCCTAGCGGGACTTGATGTGCTCCGATCCGCCACTGGGTGGCGGCGGCGGTCGGGGCGCTACAAGGTGATGCGATATAACGTTATACTACGTTGGGTACACGGTCAACCCTGCAGCGCCGGACGGGAAGGCCCGGCGCAACCGACTTGGACGATCGTGCTCGCCGCGCGTAGAGGGCCCACCGCCCTCCGCGTTCAGCTGGACCGCTTGTGAGCCCCGGATGCGGGTGCCTCTACGTATTGCGGTCAGCTCTGGAGATGGCATGAGAATCAGCGAAGTGTCGACCATAGCCATTCGGATCCCCGTTAGCCACGCCCCTTACCCTACGAGTGGGGCGGGAACCAAGTTCCACTGGGGCAAGCGCATGCGCGACTTCCCGAAACGGCCCGTTCCGAACCTCGAGTACGTGCTGGTCGCCATCCGCACCGACGAAGGTCTGGTCGGCTGGGGTGAGAGCCAAGCCGACATCGGCTTCTTCGGGAACACCGTCGAGGAGGTGGCCACCGCCATAGGCGACTACCTGGGACCGCAACTTGTGGGGCATAATCCGTTCGACCGCGAGAAGCTCCTTCGCATCATCGACTTCAGGGACAACAGCTGCGCCAAGGCCGGCATCGACATGGCGCTGCACGATCTGACCGCCAAGGCGCTAGGCACTCCCGTATCGACGTTGTTGGGTGGCAGGCATCGCGAGAGCGTGCCCGTGGCCTTGGAGATAGCTGGCGGCGACCCGGAGGAGATGGCGCGGGAATGCCTGAGGTTCATGGAGTTGGGGGTCAGGGCGTTCAAGCCCAAGATCGGCGGCATCCCGGAGGAGGATGCCGAGCGGTTGAGCGTCATCCGGCAAGCGGTCGGCCCGGACGTGTCGATCCGGGCGGACGCCAATCAGGGCTACACGGTGAAGGAGGCCATCCGGTTCTGCCGACTGGCGGACGGCTATGGCGTGGGACTCGAGTTGCTGGAGCAGCCGGTCTCCGCGTGGGATCACCAGGGCATGGCCGCCGTACGGCGCAGTGTGGACGTGCTGATAGAGGCGGACGAAGCGTGTTACTCGGTGCACGACGCCATGCAGATCGTGCGTCACGAGGCGGCCGACGTGCTGAACGTGAAGATCGGCAAGGCCGGCGGGTTCGTCGGGGCGAAGAAGATCGCCGCCGTGGCGGAGGCGGCTGGCCTCAAGTGTGTTCTAGGAACCGCGTTCGGCACGGGTATCGAGATGGCCGCCAAGCTGCAGCTCGCAGCCGCGACCGAACTCATCGTAGACGCCGTAGAGTTCACGGAGTTGGGGCTGCATGGCAACCTCCTGCGAGGCGCATGGGCCGATGAGCTCGCCTTGCCCCTGGCTAACGGCTCGTTACCGATACCCTCGGGGCCAGGCCTGGGGGTCGACCTGGACCTTGAGCAAGTCGAGGGCTGGCGCCTCGGTCAGGTAGGCCTTTGATACAGCGCGTACCCCTCGGGGCCACCGGGCTGGAAGTCTCGGCGCTCGCGTTCGGGACCTCCGCCGTCGGCGGTGAGTTCAGGGCCGTGGAGGAGGCCGAAGCGGTTTCCACCATCATCGCTGCTTACGAGGCTGGCATCACGCTCTTCGACAGCGCTCCCGCCTACGGGGCGACCGCAGCCGAGCGGCGTCTGGGCCAAGCGCTTACCCACATACCGCGCCATGAGGTCGTCATCTGCACCAAGGTCGGCAAGCGGTCCGTGTCGCCCGGTGTTGACCGGTTCGATTACTCGGAGGAGGGCATACGGTCCTCTTTCGAGGAGAGCTGCGAGAGGCTCGGTTCCGAAACCGTGGATATCCTGCTTCTCCACGATCTGGACGCTCCGCAGGCGGATGTGGCCCAGGCGCTGGGCGAGGGGCTGGACACCATCAAGGCCCTGAAGGACGAAGGGAGAGTCCGCGCCATCGGAGCGGGCTTCTACTCGGTTCCCCTATGGAAAGAGCTCCTCACCTCCAACACGGTGGATGTGGCTCTGGTTCCCAATCACCACACACTGCTAGATGTCCGGCTGTTCGAACTGCTGCCCCTCTTCGCCTCATCAGGGGTCGGCGTCATCAACGCCGCTCCGTTCGCAAGCGGGCTGCTGAGCGGCGACTCCCCGCCCATTTGGCATCCGGCCCCGCCATCCGTCAGGGAGGCCGTTCGGCAGGCGGCGAGGATAGCTGAGCGCGCCGGCACATCTCTCCCGGAGTTGGCGCTGAGCTTCGCTACACATGAACGGAGCGTCCCGATCACCCTCTTCAGCTGCCGCGACCGGCTGGAGTTGGCCCGGAACCTGTGCTGGGCCTCCCAGGCTCCCGACCGCTCCACGGTCGCGCAGGTGCAGCTGGTGCTGGAAGAAGCCATGAACATCGACTGGCAGCGACTGGAAAGTAGATCCTGATGCCGGCTGCCTGGCGCGCAACGAGCATCACCGATCCAACCATTGGAGGCGATGGATGATCCCGATAAGCGAGTACGCAGAGCGGAGAGAACGGTTGCTGGCGGCGGTGAACGGGGTGGGCCGAGACCAGCTTCAAGGGGGGCCCGCCGGGGCGCGCGTAACGGCGAGTAGCGGCGCCCGGATGAACCCCAGTGGGGGCCAAGGTGTCGTCGTTCTCCAGGGCGCCCCGAAGGAGTCGATCCACGGCCTGTTCCGGCAATACAACGACTTCTACTATCTCTGCCCGGTAGAGACCCCACACTCCTACCTCGTGCTGGACGGTCGCGACGGCTCGAGCCATGTGTTCCTGCCGTACCAGTCCGTGGAGCGTAGAGAGAGGGAGGGGGCGCTGCTCAGCGCCTCCGATGTCGAGGGTGCGCGGTTGGCGCTCGGCGTCGATGCGGTGCATCCGGTCGATGAGCTAGCGGCTTTCCTGGAACGCGTGGAGCTCATATACACGCCGATGCGCCCCGGAGAAGGCGCGGTGCAGAGTTGGGACACGCTGCAGCGCGCTCAGCAGGACCGCGCTTCCGACCCTTGGGACGGCAGGCCCGACAGGATGCGGTGGTTCGTGCGTCTGTTGCGTGAGCGCTTCCCCGCCGCCCGGCTCGAGGACCTGTCACCGTTCCTCAACGAACTACGCCTGGTGAAGAGCCGGAACGAGATCCAGCTTCTGCGGAGGGCGGGGGAGTTGAGCGCCCAGGGCTTGGTGGAAGCCATGAAGGTCACGCGTCCTGGTGTGTTCGAGTACGAGCTCGACGCTGCCATGCGTTACGTCTACCTGAGTCACGGAGCCCGCGACGTGGCGTACCGGGCCATAGTGGCGGGAGGCGCCAACGCCTGGTACGGGCACTACACGGCCAACGATGCCAAGCTCGCGGATGGGGAGATGGTCCTGGTGGACTGCGGGCCGGACTACCGCTATTACGCGAGCGACATCACCAGGATGTGGCCGGTCAGTGGCAGGTACTCGGCAGAACATCGCGAGCTCTACGGCCTCATGACCGCGTATCACAAGGCCCTTCTGGAGCGGCTGCGCCCCGGCGTGACCGCCGAGTACGTTCGCGACGAGGCCGCGCGCCACATGGCCCAGCAACTAGAGTCCATCAGGTTCTCCAAACCGATCTACGAGCAAGCGGCGCGGCGGGCGCTCGAGTTCCCTTACCACCTGTCCCACCCCGTGGGCATGGCGGTTCACGACGTAGGACATTATCGGGGTGGGTTTCTGAGGCCGGGGATGGTCCTGTCGGTCGATCCCCAGCTGATCATCCCCGAGGAGCGCAAGTACGTAAGGGTGGAGGACACCGTTGCCATCACGGAGGACGGCATCGAGAACCTGACGGGCGCCGCACCGCTGGAGCTGGACGAGATCGAGTACCTGGTGGGAAGCGGCGGGCTGGCCGACGCGTGCCCACGGATGTGGCTGGACTAGCTGGACCGGCGACCGCCGTGAGCGCGCCCGCCCTCAGGCCCTCCGGGTGCTCTCGCGAACCACGAACTCGGTCTCGACCAGCAGGTCCGGGGGAGGGGAGGCGCCATCCGCGGCCGACCCTTTAATCACCGAGAGAAGCGTCTCGAAGGCCAGCTTGGCCACCTCCATCCGCGGTGTGCGCACGGTGGTCAGCGCGGGTGTGCAGAAGGACGCCCACGCCGGGTCATCGAAGGCGACCAGAGAGATCTCTTCCGGAACCTTCACCCGCTGGTCCTTCAGGCACTTCACCGCGCCGCCCGTCATGGACTCGTTGCACACGACCAGTGCCGTGGGCCGCTGCGGAGTGTGGACCAGTTCGTAGGTCGCGGCGTAACCGCCCTCCGCGGTGTAGCCTCCGAACCGGATCAGGTCTTCGTCCAGCGCCAGGCCCGCACCCGCCAAGGCGTCGCGGTAGCCCAGCAGGCGGTTCTTACCCGAAGCCAGGTCCTGCAGGCCAGCTACGAGTCCTATCCGCGTATGCCCCAGACCTATCAGGTGCTCGGTCGCCACCTTGGCCGCTGCCCTATCGTCGATGTTTATCCTCGGGGCGCCTATCGCCGTACTGTTGCTTTCCACCAGCACCATCGGGAAGCCACCGCGTGCGAGCTCCGCTAAGTACTGTTCGTTCTCGGTAGATGGCGAGAGGACTATGCCGTCGACGTGGCGTTCGAACAGCGCCCTTACGTAGCGCTTCTCGGCCTCGGGGTCATCGGAGGTGGTACCCAGGATCACCTGGTAGCCGCGCTCGGACGCCGCCTTCTCGATGCCACGAACGAAGGTGGTCCAGTGGTAGCTCGCGATGTTGGCCACGACGACGCCTATGGCCTTGGTGCGACCTAAGCGTAGGGAGCGGGCCAGGGTGTTGGGCCGGTAGCCGAGCTTCTTGGCCGCAGCCTGCACCTTCCGTTTCGTCTCGTCGCTATAGGAGCCGTACTCACCTAGGACCCGGGACGCCATGCCCAAGGAGACGCCTGCGACCTTCGCAACGTCGCGTAGGGTCGGCCGGCGTTGTTCCTTGCGATTCAACGCCTGCTCGGACGGCGCATAGGAGATGACGATGCTGTGATGGCCCCGCCTCCTCCCCGGTGAAGACCGTGCGCTAGGGTTCGCTACTGCCAGCGTCCTACAGTCAGAGGCCCACGCAACAATATAGCCCGACTCTCGGGCTCCGTCAGTTCCAGCCGGAGCGCGCAGCGGCGCTCCGCGAGGCGGGACCCCTGGGACGTCGGGCCCGTCCTACTCGCGCTGCTTACGGCGGGGCTGCGCCCTCACTCCCTCACTATCGCCACGGCCTCTATCTCCACCAGAACATCCACGGCCAACTCCACCCCGACGGTCGTCCTCGTGGGTAGGTGGTCGCCGAACCGGCGAGCGTAGACCTGGTTCATGGCCTCGAAATCGCGCTTCACGTTGGTGAGGTAAACGGTGGTCTTGACCACGTCCCTCAGGGTTGCGCCTGCACTGGCCAGGGCTTCGCTCAGGTTGTCCAGCACCTGCTCCGTCTGCTCGCTGACGCCGCCGGGAACGGTGTTGCCGTTCGCATCGAACGGGACCTGGCCGGACACGAAGACCTGCTGACCCACGCGCAGGACGCGGGAGAGAGGCGGAGAGGCGGGGGTGCCAAGCGTCAGGTCAGCGCTCATGTCGTTACCTTCAGGAGGTCGGTTGGGGGTGGCTGGCGGTTCGAGCGTAGTGGGTGTGGAAGGCTCATGTGCTCCTGATCTCGTCCAAGTAGCCGTAGATGGTGAACTTCGAGACGTTCAGCGCTTCCGCCACGCGCACCACGGCGCCGCGCATGAGGAACGCGCCGCGGGCCTCGAGCTCGGCCGTGATGCGGAAGCGGGCGTCGCGGTCGAGTTCGTGAGGGTGGTCCTCCTCGCGCGCCAGGGCTTCGGCGATCATCTGATCGAGGACCCGCCTGAAGTCGGGCTTGGATCTGCGCGCTGACTTCTGCCGCTCCGGCGCCGCAGGCGGTGGACTGACGATGGGGGCCGCCTCGGCCTGGGGCTCGGGTGGGGCGGCCCTCGTCTCCGCGGCGGGCGCGCCTTGAAGCAGCTCCTCCAACCACCGAACCGTAGCCAGCGCCCCTCCCAGGTCGAGGTTGAGGCAGAGCGCCGCGAAGGCGCGCCCGTCCACGTCGTAGTAGAGGGTGGTGGTGGAGCGCAGCCTTCTGCCGTCGACGGTGATCGTCTCGTAGCTCATCACTTTCGGATCCCTGGGTTTCTTGGAGGTGAGCGACTTCAGAGCCACATCGTTTATGGGCCCGCCGATCAGCGGTCCGCCCACTTCGCGGCCGCTGATGTGACCGTTCTCGAGCGCCACGATGGAGGACTCGGGCACCCGAAGGTCGTGAACGACCACTTCGCAGTTCCGGCCGAACATGGTGGCTATGGAGGGCGCCAGGGCCACGAGGCTGGAGATCACCAGTTCTCTCTCGGCGTCGGATCGTGCGCTGCGCAGAGGTGGGGAGAGAGGCTCGGGTGCCGTGCGGGTCATCTGCGTGATCTCTTCCATGCTTCTCCCAATCTTTTGTAAATTCTACCGCCTGGACCCTCGAGCCAGCGGTCATCTGGGATCGAGGCGATATCTGTTGAGACTGCAAAACCCACGATTTTAGCGGCGCTACGGTCCGAGACCTCTGTCATCCGCCCTCGAGGACTATACCTCACGCTCACAAAATGTTGTATGCTCCGCCTCGCGGACGCGACCAGGTTTCGAGGTCCCTCCCCCGCTCGGTGGAGTGATCCACCGAGGTGGACCTTCCGAACACCTGGTCGTGACCGCAGGCGCTTACGTGTAGTCAGGAGGAACGAGTGAGTCATCAGATCCCATTCGAGAACCTAGACCGACTGCTGAACGTCGAGATGAGACGTAACGGCCTTCCCCAAGGCATCATGCCGAAAGTCTATGAAGTAGCCCGTGGCGCCGGAGCACCACTAACGCAACGCGCAGTCGAAGACCTGAACGCTGCCACGGGAACCGTTGGTTTCCTCACGGGCGTCTACTTCCCACCGCACTTCGAGAACGGCGAGATCGACGGCCCGATAGGCGCCGTGGTGCTGGGGAGTGTGCTGTGCGCCCTCGGGCGTCAGGCCGAGATCCTGGTGGAGGAGAAGTTGGTGGGTCTGGTGGAGGCGCTGGTCGAACGGGTGGGCAGCCCCATCCGCGTCGTGAGCGCCGAATCCGTATCCACGGAGCAGGTCGTGGCTGGGTGGGACGCGCTCGTCAGCATCGAACGGATCGGCGTGGCCGAGAACGGCCAGACGCACTCCATCGTCGGCACCCCCTTCTCGAGCGGCTTCAAGGGTTGCGACGCGATCGTGGAAGGGATGAACGCTGCCGGCAAGCCCACCATCGGCATAGGTGACGGCGGCAACGAGATCGGTTTCGGAGCGCTGTTCGAGACCGCCCGCCACCTCTCGCCCCACCCCGTCGCCTGGACCGTGACCGCCACCAAGCACGTGCTGCCGGTCTGCGTCTCCAACCTCGGGGCCTACGCCTTGGCCACAGGCCTTGCCATCGTCAACGACCGCTTGGAGCTCGTTCCCACGGCCGACCGGGTCGAGGAACTCATCCGCCTGGCCAACAGCCTGGGCTGCCTTGACGGCGGCACCGTCGACCCCGACTTCATCGGCGACGACGGCATACCCATCGGCGGCATCAGAGGCTACGTCGACCTGATGGGAACCATCGCCAGCCAGTACTTCACGCCCTTCGAACGTCACTTCTGAACAGGACTCCTCGCCATCCAGATGGCGAACAGCAAGGAAGATCGGAGCATCACGATGAGATCCATCCGGAAGAAGATCGCAATCCTGCTCGCTGCCCTGGCCGTGACCGGCTTCTCGGCGGCTCAGTCCAGCACGGTGACCGTCCTCCAGGGCGTGGACCCGGCCAACCTGGACCCCGCCATGTTCGCGTCGACCACGCAGCAGACCATCTTCACCCACATCTTCGACACCCTCACCGAGCTCGACTGGGAAACGGGTCAGCTGGTCGGCAAGCTGGCCACCTCCTGGGAGATCGTGGACGACCTCACCTGGCGCTTCTACCTCCGCGAGGACGTCACGTTCCAGAACGGTGAAGCCTTCGACGCTCACGTCATGAAGTACAACCTGGACCGGTTGGTCGACCCCGAGATCGGCGCGTACGACTGGTTCTTCGTGGCCGACGCCGACTACGCGTCGTCCAGCGTCATCGACGACTACACCATCGAGATCCGTACGGAGCAGCCTTCCGCGCTCGTGGCCGAGCTGCTGCGCTTCGTCTACGTGGTGCCGCAGGAGCACTACTCCAACACCCCGATGGAGACCCTCGCGGCTAACCCCATCGGCTCCGGCCCCTACCGTGTGGCCAGCTGGACGCGCGACGAGTCGGTCGTGCTCGAGCGGTGGGACGCCTACTGGGCCGAGCCGGGCACGATCGACCGGATCGTCATCCGCTCCGTGCCCGAGTCCTCCACCCGCATCGCAGAACTGGTGACGGGCGGCGCCGACCTGGTGGTCAACGTGCCACCCGACCAGACGCTCCTCATCGACCGCGATGGCAACAGCCAAGTCAAGAGCGTGGAGAGCGGCCGCGTGATCCACGTCCTCATCGACAACAGCGTGCACCCGTTCGGCGACGTCCGGGCGCGCCTGGCCCTCAACTACGGGGTAGACAAGCAGGCCATCGTAGACAACCTCTTCCTCGGCCTCGGCACCCCGCTGGCGGGCATCGCCAACGGCCCGTGGCGCAACGAGAACCTCGAGCCGTTCCCCTTCGACCCCGACAAGGCCCTCGAACTGTTCGCCGAGATCGGCTACGTGAAGGACGACTCCGGTGTGCTGCGCGACGCGGATGGCAACGCCATCACCGTGGTCCTCGACACCCCGGTGGGTCGTTACCTGAAGGACGTGGAGGTCGCGCAGGCCGTCCGCGACGACCTGCAGCGCCTCGGCCTCCAGGTGGAGGTGCAGACCCTCGAGTGGTCCGTGCGCACCCAGCGTCAACGGGCTGGAACGCTGGCGCCCCTCAGCCTGGCTGGGCTCGGCGGCCTCTTCAACGGTGTGGGTGAGATGCGCTGGGTGACCCCTACGCCGCAGTACAACGAGCGCGATCGCGAGATCCGCTGGCAGTCGCCTGAGTTCGAGGAACTCTACGCCGAGATGCGCGGCACGCTGGACGACGTGGCCCGCAAGGAGAAGGTCGACCGGCTGCAGGAGATGGCGTTCGAGGGCGCCCCGTGGATCTTCCTCTACCGCCAGTACGACAACTACGGTGTGAGCAACCGACTGGGCGCCTGGGAGCCGCGTCCCGACGAGGTCATCGACCTCCGCGGGGTCGAGCTTCAGTGAGCTTCACCGAGGGGCAGGGCTGGCGCGACGAAGCGTTCCTGCGCGACCCGGTCATCACCAGCGACGCGCTGCTGAGGCGCGGCCCGGGCCCGGCCAGCTGGTCGACCCGCGGTCAGGTGGCCTACTTCCGGGTGGCAGAGCCGGAGGCCATGACCCTGCAGCTGATGGTGGCCGACGTCGAGCCCCACGTCGCGAGCGGAGGGGCGCCCAGCGCCCCCCTCGGCTCGGCCGTGGCCTGGAGCTCCGAACCGTTCGCCGGCTTCGCCGCGCAAGGGTCGGTCATGGACCGCAACTTCGCGGGCGGACCCACCTTCTCGCCCGACGGCAGCACCATCGCCGTCGCCGGAAGGATGAACGGGGAAGCTAACGCCGGCATCTACCTCTTCACCGGCCCCGGAGATCACAGGCGCTTGACCCGTTCGTTCGGCAACCATAGGCACCCAGCCTTCTCGGCGGACGGCCAGCAAGTGGCGTTCGTTTCGAACAGCGGAGGCCGCGACTCCATCTGGGTGGTGCCCGTCAGCGGCGGCGCAGCGTTCGAGGTCGTATCTGAGGAGCACCACGCCTGCAATCCGGTGTTCTCGCCCTGCGGGCGCTACCTGGCGTTCACCGCCCTCACCGGCGAGGACGCGCTCAGCTGCCAGGTGGGCATAGCGGACCTGGACAGCGGCGCGGTCAAGATGCTTACCCCCGGCGGCCGCGTGCACAGCCGCTTCCCCCAGTGGTCGCCCAGCGAGGATCTCATGCTCTACGTGCTCTCCGACGTGTACGGATTCGACGCCGTGTGGCGGGTGGACGCCCGTACGGGCCGCATGAGCAGGGTTACCCCTAAGCGCGAGGCCGACGTAGGGGAGTTCGCGCTCTCCAGCGACGGCAACACGTTGGTTTACGTGGCCTACGACCGCACCGACGTCCAGCTCTGGACGGTGGCCAGCCAGGGCGGCGCCGCGCGGCGTCTGGACGCCGGGCACGGCGTGCATCACTGGCCGGTCATGGAGCCAGGTGGAAGCCGCGTGTGGGTCAGGCGCGAAACGCCCGCCAGCCCCGCCGAACCCACCCTGTACGCCTTGGACGCCACGGGAGCGCCGGAAGAGGCGCCCACTCGGCTCGGGGGCGTCTCCATCAGCCAGGTAGCCGTCCCCAGCTTCGACGGTCAGCTGGTGGACGCCATCCTCTACCACCCGGCCGGCACCAGCGCCGAACCGGGAGCGGCGGACTCGGCCGAGAGGCTGCCGGCGCTGCTCTACATACACGGCGGGCCCAACGGACAGCACACCAACGGCTACTGGCCCCTGTTCCACCGGCTGGTCGAAGCCGGTTACGTGGTCCTGGCGCCCAACTGCCGGGGAAGCACCGGCTACGGCCGTGAATGGATGGACGCCAACATCCACGACTGGGGTGAAGGTGACAGGCGCGACTGGGTGGCGTGCGTGGAGTACCTCCGCGGCCTTGGGTACGTGGACGGGGCCAAGGTCGGCATCTGGGGGCGCAGTTACGGCGGTTACAGCACCGTGCGTGGCCTGGCGCTCGAGCCGGAGACGTTCGCGGCCGGCATAGCCCACTTCGGCCCTATCCACCTAGCCGAGTTCTACGAGGAGACCACCGTGAGGCACCTCATGCTGCACAACTTCGGTCACCCGCGCGAGAATCCGGAGAGCTACCTGCGCAGCTCCACGCACCAGCACCTGGACGCCATCCGGGGTCCGCTACTCATGCTGCAAGGCGCGGCCGATGCCGGAGTGCCGCCCGACCAGATGCGCCTGGTGCACGATCGCCTGGCCGCTCGCAACCACCCAGCCTGGTACGTGGAGTACGAACGGGAGGGCCACGGGTTTGACGAGCCCGAGCACGTGTACGATGCCGCGGCCCGCATCCGCCGTTTCTGCGACGAGCATCTGGCAGCTAACGCGTCCGGTGGCGACCGCGACGGGTCGCCCGCGCGCCACGGAGTCTCCGAGGAGGCCTGAGGCAAGCATGAGGTCCACGGCGCCGGAGACCCCGTCATGACCAGCTACCTGCTCAGGCGGCTATGGCAGTTCGCCATCGTCATCCTCGGGGTCAGCGCCGTGACCTTCGCGATCACCAACATGACCGGCAACCCAGCCGCTCTGCTGCTGCCGCCGGACGCTTCGGAGGCGCAGGTCGAGGCCCTCACCAAGCGCCTCGGCCTCGACGACCCGCTGCACGTGCAGTACTGGCGCTTCCTCAGCAACGCTGTTAGAGGCGACTTCGGCAACTCGCTGCGCCAGGGGCGGCCCGCCATGGAGGTCGTGCTCGAGCGCGCACCGGCGACCGCGCTCCTCGGCTTGACCGCGCTGGCGCTCTCGGTTCTCATAGCGCTGCCGGTGGGGACCTTCTCGGGCATCAAGCGCGGCACCCCCTTCGACACGACCGCCACGGCCATGGTGCTGATGGGGCAGTCTCTACCCAACTTCTGGCTCGGGCTCATGATCATCCTTGTCTTCGGAGTGACCCTCAGGTGGCTGCCCATCTCGGGTACCGGGAGCCTCCTCCACTTGGTGGGGCCGGCCCTCACGCTCAGCTTCTTCCCCACCGCGCGCAACGTGCGACTCCTGCGCTCCTCGGTCATCGAGACGCTGACGCAGGACTTCGTCCGCACGGCTCGCGCCAAGGGAGTACCCGAGCACAAGGTGATCAGCAAACACGTGCTGCGGAACGCCCTCATCCCCTTCGTCACGGTGGTGGCACTGCAGATCGGCTTCCTCTTGGGCGGCGCGGTGATCGTGGAGACCATCTTCGCTTGGCCCGGTATCGGCCGGCTCATGATCCAGGCGGTGCAGGGGCGCGACTTCCCCGTCATCCAAGCGGGCGTGATCCTCATTGCCACCACGTTCATGGTCGTCAACCTGTTCACGGACCTGCTCTACGGCGTCCTCAACCCCCGGATACGGCTGCGCTGATGCTGGGTGCCTCGTCGCAGATCCGCACGCCGCGGTGGTACAAGCGCCTGGTAAGGAACTACGCGGTGCTGCCTGCCCTACTGTTCTTGGCGTTGCTGGTGGTGGTTGCCATCTTCGCCCCGCAGTTGGCGCCGCACGATGCCGACCAGGGCGCCATAGCCAAACGCCTCCTGCCCCCTGTCTGGCAGGAGGGTGGCAGTTCGGAGCACCTGCTGGGCACGGATGCCCTGGGGCGCGACATCCTCTCGCGCCTCCTGCTCGGGGCCCGCGTCTCGTTGGTGGTCGGCCTGCTGGGCACGCTGTTCGGCGCCGTGGTGGGTGTGGCCGTCGGCCTGATCGCCGGTTACCGGGGTGGCTGGATCGACGATGTGCTCATGCGACTGGCTGACGTGCAACTGGCCTTCCCCTTCATCCTCCTGGCCATAGCGTTGCTGGTGGTCCTGGGGGCGGGGATAGCCAACCTAGTGATAGTCCTCGGGCTCTCCGCCTGGGTCACGTTCGCCCGGGTCACCAGGGGGCAGGTGATGGCGCTACGCGACCTGGAGTTCGTGGAGGCCCTGCACGCGCTGGGCGCCAGCGACTGGAGGATCCTGCTGCGTACGATCCTCCCCAACGTGAGTTCAGCGTTGATCGTCGTGGCCAGCTTCGCCTTCGCGGAGATGATCCTGGCCGAGGCGGCGCTCAGCTTCCTAGGTCTTGGGGTGCCGCCCTCCGTGCCGTCGTGGGGCGGCATGGTGGCCGAAGGGCGCGACTACATAATCTTCGCCTGGTGGGTCATCACGTTGCCCGGCCTGGTGATAGCGGCGACCGTTCTGGCCGTGAACGTGGTGGGCGACTGGGTGAGGGACCTTCTCGATACGCGACTGGATGGGCGCGAGGCGGCCTGAGTCGATAAGGCGTGGGGCCAACCTCCGGCGCGCCAGAATCCCCACTCCCGCCCCACCCCAGCGCGCCTAGAATCCGTTCATATGG
>CAYXUE010000046.1:0-9168 GCA_964467885.1 uncultured bacterium
ACGGGGTGCGTCCCTACGCGACGCGCATGCACGCAGTTTCGATCCATATCCGATCTCTCCTACGGCGCAGCTTATCAGCGCTGCCTGACGACGCCACTGCGCGGTGGGCCGCGTCGCTGGTCATCGGAGATCCGAGCACGTCCAAACAGTGATACTATCTCTTAGTATCATCCGCCTAAGTGGGAACTACGCCCTGGTCTTCGCAGCGGGCCGCCGCCGCTCGATCGGCGGATGGACGGAGGAAGGTGGGCGTCCGAGGCTCATCACCTGAGATATCATCTTGTGATACCATCACATCCACCAGCAGGCTAGGCCTGTCCAGCACGAACTTCCCGAGAGGTCCCAACGCATGAGTCAGCGGCTCGACGATCAACGAACAGCGGTAAGGAACGCACGCGCAGGTAGCCCATCGGCAGGCCAGCCAGCGGACGGGGACGCCCGCGGTGGAAACGCCAGGGGTGGGAACGGACACAGCGGGAACGGGCACAACGGCAACGGACAAGGCGGAGACGGCCGCGGCCGGGCTCCGGGCAGGCCCAGGCGCCCAGGCGCTGCGCGCCAGACGCGCACCAGCCGCCCCGGCACCATGCGCCACAAGGGGTACACGGCCAAGATCGGCTACGACGACGAGGCCGGGGTCCTGCGCGGCGAGGTGGTGGATCTACAGGACGAGATCAGCTTCAGCGCCACCAGCGTGCAGCAGTTACGCCAGGAGTTCCACGCCGCAGTGGACGCCTACCTACTGGACTGCGCCACCCGCGGCGTGGAGCCGGGCAAGCCGTTCTCCGGCCGCGTCCTCCTGCGCCTGCCGCCCGACCTCCACCGCAGGGCCGCCGTCACCGCCACGGCCATGGACGTGAGCCTCAACGACTTCCTGATCGGCTGCATCGAGGCCGGGGTGGTTCGCATCGCCGCGGTGCGGGACGACAGCGACTGACGGAAGCCAAGGGCGCCGCTAGGCCCCAACCCACGAGATGTAAGGCAGAACGCTCGGGCGCGCTCTTCACCGCCGTCGGCACCCCCCCCAGCCAGAAGGAAATTCGGTGGCGCAGGAGGGTAGCGGACCGCGTCCCATCAAGCTGTGCTAGGTCTTGGCTGTGTTAAGTCTTGGCTGTGCTAGGTCTTGCGCCGGCTGTGATACTGCTTGACGGCCCGGTCGTAGGCTTCCTTGATCAGCGGCGCGATCTTCTCCTCGAACGTGGCGGCCGTGGGATTCAGAACGCAGACCCAGTTAGCGCCGCCGTAGACCGGGTGCGGCAGCAGTTTGTTCACCTGGGTGTAGTCATAAGTGTCCGGCGCTTGCGTCCGGTGCGCTCCGAACAGATCCACGAACGTCGAGCGGTTGACTCCCAGGTTCAGGCGGAACGCACCCATCCGGTCCAACCCTGAAGCGCGGTCCAGATCGTTGTCCGTCACCTTCAGGGTGGCGAAGTAGATCTCGTTGGCACCACCCTCGGAGGGGTTGTAGAAGAAGAACGCGTCGCCGTACGCCGAGGCCACGGCCACGTGCTCGAACGACCGGAGGATGTAGTCGGAGATGGAATCCGGCGTCATGGTGACAAGGGGTATATCACGCCCGGCCCACCTGCTGGCGCTGCCAGCTAGCCATCCTCGGGGGAATGTGGCGATTGCCCCACGAGCAACTCGGCGACTGCGTCCTCCACGGCGTCCAGCCACTCCTGACGCGTGATCTCCGAGCTACCCTCCACCTTGGAGAACCGCAAACGTGTCATCTCCTCCACCCCAGCGGGACCGAGCACCACGTCCCGCCAGAAGCGCTCCAGCGGCTCGCCGAGGGCCCCTTCCACCCGCTCAGCGCTGTTAGCCGTGTTCACGAGCAGGGCGCGCCGCGCGCGCAGCAGGCCCACGCTCTGGCCACCCGGCCCCAACTCGTAGACCACCCCCTCCCTAAGCACGCGGTCCACCCAGCCCTTCAGGATGGCCGGCACGTGGAAGAACCAGACCGGATGCACTAGCACCAGGGCGTCCGCGGCCAGCACGTCCGAGGCGTAACCTCGCGTCAGGGGGTCCGCGAACTCGGTGGTGCCGACTTCCGCGGCCGGCATGCGCGGGTCGAAGCCGTCCCCGTAGAGGTCGTGCATCCTCACGGTGGCCCCATGAGACCGGGCGGCGCCTACAGCAGCGCGCGCCAGCGCGGCCGTTAGGCTATCCGGATCCGGGTGGGCCACTACCACAAGGACCTCGAGGTCCGCAGCGCCGCCCATCAGGCCACGTCGCCGTTCTATCCCTTGCCGCCTCTCGGGCTGGCGCCGTTCTCGTGGTAGCGCCCGCCCCGCTCGGCCAGCGCCAGCAGGGATGCCGGCGGCGCGAAACGTGCCCCGTGCCGCTCCTCCAACTGCTTGAGCCGCGCCACGAACGCCTCGGCACCGAACTGGTCCACCAGGAAGAAGGGACCGCCGCGGAACGGCGGGAAGCCGAAGCCGAACACCGCACCCAGGTCGCCGCTCACCGGATCGCGCAGGATGCCCTCCTCGAGGCAGAGGATGGCCTCGCGCACGATGGTGAACGCCAGCCGCTCGGCCAGCGCCTGCCCGCTCTCCACGTGCGGACTGGGCTTAGCCGGGAAGCCCGCCAGTCTCACGGCCTCCGGATCGATCTCCTGCTTGCGCTTTCCGTTCTCGTACCTGTAGAAGCCCTTGCCGGACTTGCGGCCCAAGTAGCCGGCGGCCGCCAGGTCTGCGCTGGCGCGGTCGGGCTCCAGGCCCCGCGCACGTAGAGCGTCCGCCAGCACGTCCTGGATCTTGGCACCCACGTCTATGCCCACGTCGTCCGTCATCGCCAGGGGCCCCAACGGGAAGCCGTACTGCACCACGGCGCGCTCCAGACCCATGGGGTCGGCGCCCTCGCGCAGGGCGCGGATGGCCTCGCCCACGTACACGCCTAGGGCGCGTGTGGTGTAGAAGCCTGGCCCGTCGCCCACCACGATGACGGTCTTACCCTGCCTCAGGCCAAGCGAGTAGGCCGTGCCCAGCGCCCAGTCGGCGCTAGCGTCCGTGGCCACGATCTCCAGCAGCGGCATCTTCGGTACGGGCGAGAAGTAGTGCATGCCGACGATGGCCTCGGGCCGCCCGGCGTCCCTGGCCACCTCGGCGATGGGGATGGCCGAGGTGTTGGTAGCGAACAGGTGATCCTCGCCCGTAACCGCCTCCACCTCCGCCACCATCTGGCGCTTCAGGTCCGGCAGCTCCAGCACCGCCTCGATGGTCACGTCGGCTCGGCTCAGAGGCGCGTAATCGTCGATAGCGCGCACGCGCGCCACGATCTGGTCGCGTTCGAAGGCCGTGCGGCCCTTGCCCACCCGGCTGCTGACGCCCTTGTACACGGCGTGCTTGCCCTTGAGACTCAACGCCAGGTCGCGGTCCTTCATGTACACATCCAGACCGTTGGCGGCGCTGACCTCGGCTATGCCCGAGCCCATCAGGCCCGCACCCAGGACGCCTACCGCCTTCACCTCGCGCGCCTTAGCGCCCCACGGGTTCTTCTTAGCCGCCGTCTGGGCGAAGAAGAGGTGGATGAGGGCCCGCGCCTCAGGGGTGAACAGCAGCTCGCTGAAGCGCTTGGCGCTCAGGTCGAGGCCCGCCTTGCGACCCTCCCGCGCCCAGGCGCTCACGACCTCGAGGATCATGCCCGGCGCGGGGTAGTTGCCGCGGGTGTTCTTCTGCACCTGCTGGGCCGCGCGGTCGAACACGATGGAGCGGGCCGGGGTCTTCTCGAAGAGCCAGCCGCGCGCACTTTGCTTCCGCTTGCGGGGCTTGAGCGAGCCGTCCGCCAGGCGCCGTGCGGCCTCCATGGCCGCCTCCAGGAGCCCCTCGCGGTGATGCACCGCGTCCACCAGGCCGGCCTTGCGTGCGGGCTTGGCGTAGAGGTTGCGGCCGGTGAGCATCATGTCCAGCGCCCGCTCCAGGCCCACCTTCTCCGGCAGCCTGACGGTGCCGCCCAGCCCCGGAAGCAGGCCGAGCTGCACCTCCGGCAGCCCGAAGCGCGTCTTGGGGTCGCTGCTGGCCAGCACGTAGCGCGCCGCCAGCGCCAACTCGGTGCCCCCACCCATGCAGGCACCGTCCACCGCCACCACCAGTGGCTTGCGCCACTTCTCGATGCGCTCCAGCAATGCGTTGCCCTCGTGTATGGCCGCCTCCACCTCGGCGGGGTTCTCGTACTCGAGGAAGGACGACACGTCCGCCCCGGCCAGGAAGGTGCCGGGCTTGGCGTTGGCCAGCACCGCGCCGCGCACGGCGGCGTCCGCATCCAGTTCGTCGATGGCCTGGGCCAGGGCGTGCAGGAAGTCGTAGGTGAGGAGCGCCACGCTGCGCTCCGGCTGGTCGATCCAGAGGATGGCGACGTCGCCGCGGAGCTCCAGCCGCAGGCCGCTGCCACCCCTAGCGTTGGTCTCGCTCATGGCCGTCACGGGTCGATCCTCTCCAGCAGCATGGCGTGCCCCTGGCCGCCTGCGGCGCAGGCGGTCACCAGCGCGAAGCGACCGTCCTCGGCGTGGAGCCGGTGCGCCGCGGTGGTCACGAGGCGCGCGCCGGTGGCGCCGAACGGGTGCCCCAGCGATATGGAGCCGCCCCAGGGGTTCACGCGCGCCATATCGACCTCGCCGAACGCTCCGGTGGCGCCAAGGTTCCTCCTCCCGAACTCGTCGGACGCCCAGGCGGCCAGCACGGCCAGCACCTGACCGGCGAAGGCCTCGTGGATCTCCACTACGTCCACGTCGTTCAGCGCCAGGCCGTTGCGCGCCAGCAGCCGGGGCGCGGCGTAGGCGGGCCCCAGCAGCAGCTCGTCGCCCGGATCCTGCGCCACGAAGTTGAAGTCCACGATGCGCGCCAGCGGCCGGCGGCCCTGCAGCACCGCCTCCTCCTCCGCCATGAGAACCACCGCGGCCGCGCCGTCGGTGAGGGGGCTGGCGTTACCCGCCGTGACGGTGCCGAACGGCTTGACGAAGGCGGGCTTGAGCCGCGCTAGCTGCTCCAGGCTGGTGTCGGCCCTCACTCCGCTGTCGGCGCTCACCACCTCGCCCTTGGGCGGCACGGCCACGCTCAGCAGCTCGTCCGCGAAGATGCCCTCCGCCTGCGCACGCGCCGCCCCCTGATGCGAGCGCAGGGCGTAGGCGTCCTGCTCCTCACGGGATATGCCGAAGCGGGCGGCCAGCCGGTCCGCGCTCTGACCCATGGACTCGCCCGTGGTGAACTCGGCGATGGCGGGCGCCTGGGGCAGCAGCTGCCGCGGTTTGAGGCCCTTGAAGAACGGCCCCCAGTCCTTGAGGCCGCGGTAACGGCGGCTGTCGAAGAGGCGGCGGCGCACGTCGCGGTCGAAGCCCACGGGCACGTCGCCCAGCATCTCCACCCCGCCGGCCAGTGCCGTGTCGGCATGTCCGGTGGCTATGGCCAGGGCGGCGTCGGCGATGGCGCGGTTGGCGGAGATGCAGGCCACCGTGACGGTGTGGGCGGGCACCCCGTCCGGCACGCCGGCGGCCAGCGCGGCGTCGCGCGCCACGTTGCTGGTAGCCACGTTCTGGATCACCGTGCCCAGCACCACCTGGTCCACCTCTTCGCCGGCCAGTTCCGCCTTCTGCAGCACGCCGGCCAGGACCATGCGCGCCAGGTCGTAGGAGATGAGGGAGCGGTACTCCGTGCCGGCCTTGCTGAACGGCAGGCGCCCGCCGGCCGCCACCACCACCGAGCGTCCGGCGCGTTCCCGGAGGCGAGCACCGCTACCGGCAGCGTTACTTGTACCGAGTTCAACCATGGTGAGGCGAGTGTACTACCACGCCGCTGCGCTAGCCCAAGCGACCGACCGGTCCGCTGCGCGCTCCCCGGACCTAGCAGCCCTCAGAGGTGCAGTAAGCCCGCCACCTCTTCGTCCGGCTCCGGACGCGCGCCCACCTTGCTGACCACCCAGCCCGCCAAGCGGTTGGCGTGCGCGGCGGCGGCCTCCGGCGAGCTGCCACGCAGCCACTGCGCCAGGAAGGCGCCCGCGTAGGCGTCGCCCGCGCCGGTGGCGTCCACCAGCTTCCGGGCGGCGGTGGGGAGATGCGTGCCCTCACCGTCATGGAACAGGTAGGCGCCCTCGTCATCTAGTTTCAGCAAGACCATGGCGCCGGGGTAGAGCTCGGCCAGGCGTAGCGAGATGGCGTGCGGATCCTTCTCGCCGCTCAGGATCTCGCCCTCCTCCAGGTTGGGGAAGAGGATGTCGACGCCCAGGTCGGCGGTGAGGCCTATGAACCTCTCCACGCCCATCTCGTCGATCATCTGGAACGAGCCGGGGTCCAGCGAGAGGCTGCCGCCGGCCTCCCCCACCATGCGCGCCGCCTCGCGCGCGGCCTGCCGCGGCGGGTCGTCGAAGAACGACCAGGCGGTGAGGTGCAGGTGCCCGGCGCCGCGCAGCAGGCTCTCCGGCAGTTCGGTGGGCAGCAGGTAGTGGTCGGCGCCCTTGCCGGACACCATCGACCGTTCCCCCGAATGGTCGATCCACACGGCCACGGCGCCGGTCAGGTGCTCGCTGGTGAACGCCCAGTGTGCCTCCACGCCCTCGGCGGCCAGCTCGTCCTGCGCCATCTGACCGAAGCGGTCGCGCCCCACCTTGCCCACGAAGGCCGTGGCCAGCCCGCAGCGGCTGGCCCACACGGCCACGTTGGCGGCGCTGCCGCCGGGCGCCAACTCCACGTCACCGAACAGGTCGCCGCCCTGCAGCAGTTCCGAGCGTGTGCGGATCAGCACGTCCCAGGCGTAATCCCCCACCACCACCAGAGGGGTCTCCACCCCCTCCCTCACAGCAGCTCGAGGTCGCTCTGCAGCTCCGTGGTGGCCACCGGGCCGTCCTCGGTCATGTAGAGGTTGATCTCGCTGCGCACACCGAACTCTGGGAAGTAGGCCCCCGGCTCGATGGTGAGTCCCAGCCCCGGCATGAGGGTACGCGTGTCGGCGGTCTCGAAATCGTCGAGGTGCGCGGCGGAGCCGTGCGTGGCATCGAGGCCCAGGCTGTGCCCCGTCCGGTGGGTGAACGCGTCGCCCAGGCCGGCGTCCACCAGCACCTTGCGAGCCGCCCGGTCGATCTCCGCGCCCGTAGGCCAGCGGCCCTCGGCGTACGCCACCGCGATGGCCTGGAAGGCCACGTCGCGCGCCTCGCGCACGGCCTCCCATACCTGGCGCACGCGGGCGCTAGGCTCGCCCTGCACGCCCATCCAGGTCACGTCCGCGTAGGGTGCCGTGGGAGAGTCGACCTTGGCCCACAGGTCTATCAGCACCACGTCGCCCGGTTGCAGGGTGGCGTCGCGCACGCCGGCCAGGGGGTGGTAGTGCGGGTCGCCCGCGTGCGCGCCGAAGCTCACGTTGGGCGAGCTGCCCGTTACCAGGCCCACCTCCGCGAACTTAGCTTCGATGAGCTCCTGCACCTCGACCTCGGTCACCTTCTCCCCAGCCCGGCTCCGCTCCGCCAGGAAGGCGAAGGCCGCGTCCTTGGCCGCGATGACCCCGTCCGCTGCCGTCAGGTGGTCCTGCAGCTGCTGCTCGCTCCACAGCTCCAGTACCTGAGCCACGTCACCTGACGACACCACCTCCACGCCCGTGGCCCTCACCCGTTCGATGGTGCCGGCGTCCACGCTGCCGATGTAAGGGTTGTCACCGCCCGGCGAGTACTCCATGGCCACGCGCGTGAGCCCGCCCACCAGTTGGCGCAAGGTGCGGTCGAAGTCCTCCCGGCTGGCGTAGCTGAGCACCTCCACCGGCAGGTCGGGCCTGAGGGAGCCCACCTCGATGGCGTGCACGGCCAACGTAGGCCGGCCCCGGGGCGGGATGAAGAGGAGCACGCGGCGGCTGGCGGTGTTGCCCTTCAGCAAGGGGCGGATGAGGGCCTGCGCGCCAGGGTTGCTGCGGCGGAAGTCGTAGAGCAGCCAACCATCCAGCTGTTGGCGCTGCAGTTCGGCCTGGACCTGGTCCAGGCGGGGGATGAGGGTTGCGGCGTGAGGATCCGGCATGGCGGGATGATAGCGCGGCGCTGGCGTTACACTCTGCTGGCAGCCGCCCGGCGCATGTTCAGGGTTACCGTCGCAGGTGGACGGCGCCCTGCCATAGCAGGGTGCGCCAGGGGGCATCGGAGGAAGAAGTTGACGCCACTAGACAGGAAGGCCGTGCAGGCCGAACTCGATCGCCGACTGGGACAGCCGCAGTACCTTCACCTCGAGACCACCACGGGCTCCTACACCAAGTTCGGTCCGGAGAAGCGCTCGCCCGTCATCGCCTTCGTGCGCAACGCGCGCGTCACCTACTCGCGGGGCACGGTCAAAGGCACCGGGCCGTACCGGGTGGGCCTCAAGCTGGACGACGGCTGGGTCTACGCCGACGGGCTCACGGACTACGAGGTGAACGGCCGCGGCGAACTGCTGTTGGCCGGGCTGGACATGGAAGGACAGCTCACGGTAGCGCTGCAGCTCTCCGCCACGCCGTTCCGCGAGGGGAACGAGGCCGCCGATGAGTAACGACGCCACCGCCCTCGCGGGAACCGCCACGCGGGAGTTCGACCCGGCTAAGGAGCGCGGCATCCTCGTGGTGCTGCCCCACCCGGACGACGAGTCGTTCGCCGCGGGCGGCACCCTGGCTCGCGCCGCCGCCGCTGGCGTGCGCACCACCTACCTCTGCGGCACCTACGGCGACATGGGTCGGCGCATGGGCAAGCCGGCCTTCACCAACCGCGAAGCGCTGCGCGACGTGCGCACCGAGGAGCTGGCGGACGCCTGCCGCGTGCTGGGCTGCGAACTGCGGTTCATGGGCCTGCGGGACAAGTGCGTGGAGTTCGAGGATCCCGAGGAGGTGGCCGCGCGCATCCGCGAGGTCATCCGCCAGCTCGATCCCTCCACCGTCATCACCTTCTACCCCGGTCACGGGGTGCACCCCGACCACGACGCGTTGGGTCACGCCACCGTGCTCGCCGTGCGAGGGCTGGACGAAGCCGCCAGGCCACAGGTGCTCGCCGTGGCGGTGGGCGACCGCGAGGAGATCCTGGCCGAACTGGGGCAGCCGGATCTGGCCTGCGACATCGAGGCTCACGCCGAGACCAAGCTGAACGCGCTGCGGGCGCACCGTAGCCAGACCGAGGCGATGTTCGCGCAGTGGCAGAAGGAGCGGGAACAGCAGGAGCGGGAACAGCAGGAGC
>CAYXUE010000046.1:9268-17495 GCA_964467885.1 uncultured bacterium
AGGAGCGGGAACAGCAGGAGCGGGAACAGCAGGAGCAGCCTGCGCAGGCCGAAGCGGGTGAACGCCCCGTGGGCGGCCCGATGACGCCCAAGGCCGGCGAGGACGAGCAGGCCAATGCGTTCCGGGACGAGTTCACCAAGCGCGAGCGCTTCTACGTTCTGGACCCCACGGCGCCCACGCTCCTCGAAGAACTGCGGTAACCACAAAGCGCGCCACCTCGCTGACGATTACCGAGGTCGGTGGGCAAGCAGGCGCCATGCAGGAGAACGGCCGCGCGGAAGCGATGCGTTCCGCGCGGCCGTCTATTGGTTGCCACGGTTCGGTGGGCGTGCTCGGTCAGGCCTCCCGCTCGCCAGCGTGCCCCTCATCCGCGCCGTGATCCGCGGCCGGCGGACCGCTCTCGCCCTGCGTGGGGAACTCGCCAGACCGTGCGGGCGGCTCCGCCTCGGTTGGCAGCGGAGCGGCCGCAGCCGGGGAGTTCGGCGTCGGCGCCGGGGAGGTGGCGGCGCTAGCGGACGCCTCCGCCTGCGACGCGGGCACGATGGCGCCCTCCGCCTTCGGGGCCGACCGCGTTGCACCGGCCGTGCGGGAGGCCAGACCGAACCGGCGCAGGAGGTCATCCAGCCGGTCGTTCTCGATCACCCCGCTGCGGGCCAGCAGCACCACGCCGGCGGCCAGGAGGAGGAGCGGGAAGAGCCAGCTGCCACTGCCGCCGAAGAGGGCCAGCGCCGCCACCGCGCCGAGGGCCACGGCCGGGTAGATGGCCCAGGCTTGCGGCTCGACCGGCAGGCGGGTGAGGAGGTAGAAGGTCGCCGCCAGGCCGCCCAGGAACACGAAGCCGGTGACGTTGCCGGGCAGACGGCTCATGGCCGCGGTGGCCGCCAGGCTCCCGAGGGTGCCGGCGGGGATGATGGCCCACCAGCGCCGCCGGTCGGCGCGCCAGACCACCGCGAAGGCCAGGCCGAGGAACGCCAGGAAGAGCGCACCCGTGGCGCGACCGGGCAGCAGGGTGACCAGCGCCAGGCCGGCGAGGGGGATGGCCAGTAGCCGCATACCCTCGCGGCCGGTACGTAGGCCGTTCTGGTACACGAAGTAGGCCAGGCCGCCGAAGATGGCGGCGCTGAGCACGTTCCCCAACAACGCGAAGCCGAGGTTGCCGAAGAGGGCCAGCAGGCCCAAGCCTATGAGGATCAGTCCAGGGATCATCCTGCCGTTGCCACTGTTCTGGCCGTTCTTGCCGCTCATGGCGTTCTCGGCGCTCCCGGCGTCGTTGGCATGGGTGGCATGGGTGTCGTGGTTGGCATGGGTGGCGCGGTTGGCGTGGGTGTCATGGTTGGCGTGGGTGTCGTGGTTGGCGCTGGTGGCGCCGCCGCCCGCACCGCCTGTGGTTCCTACGTCTTCGTACATTCTCGCCTCCAGGGATGGATGGTTCTAAGAGTCGGGTTCGGCGCTCCCCAGGGGGTTCGCCGCGCTGTTCCCAAGGTACGGCCGCCGCGGCGCCTCACGCATCGGCGGGGAGGAGGTCATCCTTCTCCCCCTTAGGACTGGTGCCGCGTCATCCCAAAGGGGGAGGCGCCGGGGGAGCGTTACCGGTAGGCTTGCCGCAGGCCCCCGTGTAACGCCTAGCAGGCAGCCCTGGCTGCCTGAGCAGGGGCTCACGGTGAACGGCGCCACGACACGGCACGACACGGCACGACACGGAGCTACCAAGTGACAGATAGCAACCCAACCCCCATACGCATCCTGCTGGTCGACGATCACACCGTCGTCAGGCGCGGCCTGCGCCTGGCGTTCGATCTGGAGGACGACCTGGAGGTCGTGGGCGAGGCCGCCAACGGTCAGGAAGCGCTGGCCAAGGTCGAGGAGCTGCAGCCGGACGTGGTGGTGATGGACCTGCTGATGCCCGTGATGAACGGTGTGGACGCCACGCGCGCCATCCGCCGCGACCATCCCGACGTGGAGGTGGTGGCCCTCACGAGCGTGCTGGAGGACCGTTTGGTCGTCGACGTGGTGGAGGCCGGCGCCAGCGGCTACATGCTGAAGGAGACGCGGCCCGACGAGCTGTTCGAGGCCGTGCGCGCCGCGGCCCGGGGCGAGGTGCGCCTGGATCCGCGCGCGCAGCAGCGACTGGTGCGCGAGGTCAGGGCGCCCGAGGTGCGGGAGACGCTCACCGAGCGCGAGCTGGAGGTCCTGAAGCTGGTGGCCATGGGCGCCAGCAACAAGGGCGTGGCTCAGGAGTTGGGCATC
Source organism: uncultured bacterium (assembly GCA_964467885.1). Taxonomy (GTDB): domain Bacteria; phylum Deinococcota; class Deinococci; order Deinococcales; family Trueperaceae; genus JAAYYF01. Next base: position 11,516 of record CAYXUE010000046.1, read on the forward strand.
AGCGAAGCCACCGTGAAATCGCACGTCTCGAACATGCTCTCCAAGCTGGGACTGAAGAGCCGCACCCAGGCCGCCCTGCACGCCATCCGGGAGGGGTGGGTGGTGCGTGAGCCCTGAGTCCGTAACGGACGAACTGCGCTGGCACCAACGCCTCTCGGCCCGACTGACGCTCCTACTGCTGGGCGTCGTATTCGTGTTGGCTGTGGCTACCGCCATACTCCTGTGGCGGGCGCTGGCGGCCGTGGGCATCGACGCCTCCGGCTTCGACGCCGGCGCCATGCCGGGCGAGCCCGCCACGGTGGGCCAGGCGCTGGCGGAGGCCGATCGCGCCACCGTGGGCGCCATCCTGCGCAGCACGCTCATCAACTTAGCGGTCATCACCGCGGTCACCCTGGTGGCCGCCACGGCCTTCTCGCGTGCGCTGCTCATCGAACCCATCAACAAGCTCACGCAGGCCAGCCGGGCGCTGGCGGCGGGCGACCTCACGGCGCGGGTGGGCTCCGCCGACCCCGGTGAACTGGGCGAGCTCTCCCGCTCGTTCGACGCCATGGCGGAGAGCATCTCGGGCGCCCAGGACAGGCTCGAGGCCCAGGTAGCGGCGCGCACAGCCGAACTGCGCGCCCTCCTGCAGCTCTCGAACACCGTGGCCATCACCAGCGAGCTCGTGCCGCAGCTCGAGGCCGTGCTCGATCAGCTGATCGCCTCAGAACACACGCTCTGGGCCGAGGTGCTCGAGCTGGACCCGCAGGGGCGGCTGGTGACCCTGGTTCAGCGCGGGGAGCAGCCAGCCGTGGAGGACCCGGCGCCGGGGCTGCCCACCATCCTGCCGGAGCCCGGCGCCCCCCTGGTGGCCGAGGTGGCGCCGCACGCGGTGGTGGAGGGCGACGCCTTGGCGCTGCCGCTGCGGGTGCGCGACCGCGTGGTGGGCGCGCTGCAGGCGGTGGCCCCGCCCGGCACGGGCTGGGACGAGGAGCGCCTCCGCTGGATCAGCGGCCTGGCGGCCCAGGCCGCCGTGGCGCTGGAGAACGCTCGCCTCTACGACCTGGCGCGTGACGAGGCCGCCGACGAGGAGCGACGTCACCTGGCACGCGAACTGCACGACTCCGTGAGCCAGGCCATCTACTCGGTGGTGCTCACGGGGCACGCAGCCCAGAAGCACCTGCCCGAGGGCGCCACGCGCTCGGCCAAGGCGCTGGACACCGTCATCGAACTGGCCGAGGCGGCGCTGGCGGAGATGCGCGCACTGATCTTCGAGCTGCGGCCCGAGGCGCTGGCGGAGGTGGGTCTGGTAGGAGCGCTGCACCGCCAACTCGACGGACTGGAACTGCGCCACGGGCTCGTCACCGAACGCGACATGGGCGCGGAGCCGGAGCTGGCCTTCGCCGCCAAGCAGGTGCTCCTGCGGGTGGCGCAGGAGGCGTTCCACAACGTGACCAAGCACGCTAGCGCCAGCCGCGTCACCGTAACGGCCGACACCGTGAGCGGCGCCGGCCGCCCAGACGAAGCGGGTGCCGGGCGGGCGCCCGCCGCCTACCTGGACCTAACCATCACCGACGACGGCGTGGGCTTCGACCCCACCGTCCCTTACCCGGGGCACCTGGGGCTCAGGTCCATGCACGAGCGCGTGGCCGGGCTGGAGGGTCGACTGGAGATCGTCAGCGCCCCGGGTGAGGGCACCACGGTGCGGGTCCTGGTCCCCATAAGGAAGCCGCCGGGCGAGGTCGTGGCGTGAACTCCAGCCGCACCGGCCTGATCCTGCTGGTGGTGGGCTCGCTCATGCTGGTCACCCGGCTCCGCCCCGGCAACCTCCTGGGGGAGCTCGTCTGGCTGGCAGGCTTCGTCCTGCTGGCCAGTTACGTCTGGCGCGTGCTGGAGGGGCGAGTGCCCCTCGGGGTGCGCATCGGCATCCACGGCGCCATAGGGCTGATGGCCACCGTGGCGCTCGACCGGCTGTCCGGCCCGGTCTTCCTGGGCTTCGTGGCGCTGGCGTTCCTGCTCGTCTACCGCTACTCGCCCCGGGGCAAGAGGGCCGTGGGCTGGGCGCTCATACCGGCGGGTACGCTCCTCACCCTCGCGGCCGTGGCCGGCGTCGAGACGATCTTCCCGCGCTGGGACGGCGGCAGCATCTTCCTGCTCGGCATGACCGCCACCTTCACCTACATCTACCTGACCCCGCGCGAGCGGGGCGGCGCCCGCTGGGCGCTCTGGCCGGCGCTGGCCTGGGCGGGCATCACCCTGCTGGCCAACGACCCGGCCGGGGGCCTGGCCCGCTGGCTGGCGCCCCTCGCCCTGATCGGGGTGGGGGTGGCGCTCATCGGCTGGGCGCGGGGGCGCCAAAGGTAAGCCTCCGGTCACGGCGCCCAAGAGCCGCGGACCGGAGGCTTACTTCCTTACTTAGAGGCTTACGGGTTCTCTATGCGGTAGTCCGGCACGATGACCTGACCGCTGACGATGGTCTCGCGCACCGTGTCGAGCAGGCTGCGCACGTCCTCGGGCAACAGGGCCTCGTTGTAGGCGTCCACGGCGTAACCCACGCCGTCCTCCGCCACGCCCAGCTCCATCAGGCCCGAGGTGAACGTGCCCTGCGCGGTGTCGTACACGGCGTTGTAGGCCGCCACGTCCACACGCTTCAGCATGCTGGTGAGGCCGTGGTTCATGGTGGCGGGGTCGCCGTCCGTGTCGCCCAGGTAGTTCTGGTTGGAGTCCACCCCGATGAAGAAGAGGGGCTGCGTGCCCGCGCCGCAGGCCGCCACGTAGGCGGAGTCTTTTGGCACGTTGGCGATAGCCTCCGTGAGGGGCGTGGTGCGCAGGCCGCCCACGGGGCGGTAGCAGCGCGTCTCGTTCACGTACTCGATCACGCCCATGCCCGAGGCGCCGGCTGCGGCGAAGATGATGTCCGCGCCCTGCTGCTGGTGCGACTGCGCCAGGGCGCGCGCCGTCTCCGGATCGTCCCAGGCCGTGAAGTCGTCGCCCACCATGTCGGAGATCACGCGGCACTCGGGGCAGGCGGCGCGCACGCCCAGCTCGTAGCCCTGCGCGAAGTTGCGGATGAGCGGCACGTCCATGCCGCCCACGAAGCCCACCGTGGCCGTTTGGCTCATGGTGCCGGCCAGGTACCCCACCAGGTAGGAGCCCTCCTGGTCCTTGAACAGCACGCTGCGCACGTTGGGGCGCTCCGTGGCCACCTCGTCGATGAGCACGAAGCGGGTGGACGGGAACTCGCCCGATACCGTGTTGATGGCGTCCGCCTGCAGGAAGCCCGCCGCCACCACCAGGTCCAGGCGGGTGGCCGCCATGCGCCTGAGGGCGGTGACGGTCGTGTCGGCGCTGCCGTTGTAGATGAGAACGTCCACCGCCGTCTCGCCCGACAGCTCCTGCACGGCCCGCGTCAGGCCCGACCAGGTGCCTTCGTTGAACGATCGATCGAACCAACCGCCGCCGTCGAACGTCACGGTGACGACCAGGTCCTGCCCGAAGGCCGAACCCCACAGGGTCACCACAGCGATGATCAGTGTGATTACGCACTTCCGCATGGGCTTACTCCTTATCCCGCCGACCGGGCGGGCACCGCGGGTAGCGTATACTAGGGGCCGCTGTGCCAGGCGGAAGGTTTCCACATCCCGCGTTTTCCGAACGTCGTCCACGGGGGCCATCGCTATGAGAATCCAAGGGCAGATCGAGGAAGGGGTAGTGGTGAACCTACTCCAGTACCTCAACCTCAACTCGGCCACCGGGGTTCTCAGGCTCCAGTCGGGCAGGGGCGTCTCGGGCGCCATCTACACCTCCGGCGGTCAGGTGGTGCATGCCGCCACTCAGGCGCTGGAAGGTGTACCGGCACTGGTGTCGCTGCTCGCCTGGAAGGGCGGCCGCTTCGCGTTCCAGGCCTCCGCCAAGGCTCCCAAGCGCACGGTCGACAAGCCGCTCGACGCTCTCCTCCTCGAGGTGGCCTACCAGACGGACCACGCACCGGACGCCGGCGCGGTTCAACTGGACGCTTCCACCGTACTGGCACCCGCCTCGCTCACGGCCAACCAGCAGGGCAAGCGAGTGGCGCTGCCGCTGGTGGCCATCCGCATGCTGCCGCACCTGAACGGGGTCACCCCGCTGGGCACGGTGGCCACGCAGCTGGGCGTCAGCATGGACGAACTCCTCTCCGCCGCCAACATCTTGCTGGACAACGACCTGGCCTCCGTCTCGGAAGGCCGCATGGTCGATGAGGGATTTATTCATATCCTCACCGATCTGGTGCGTGACATCATGGGGCCGCTGGCGGACATCGTCATGGACGAGTCGCTGGACGAGCTGGACGCGACCGCGTCCTCCTTACCGGAGGCGCAACTGCCCGACCTGCTCGACCTGCTCGCACAGGAGTTCCCGGGCCAGCTGCGCGCCACCTTCCAGGGACGGGTCGATGCGCTACTCAGAGCACACGGCCTCGGACCCGACCGCTGACCGAACGTCAGCCTGGCGGTTCGCTCGTAACCCGGGCACCATGCGCGCCGCGCGTCAGCACGGCGCTGGTGGCGCGTTGAGGAGTGAGTGATGGCCGATAAGTTCGTAGTTTACGTTTTCGCCCCGCCCGAGGGCGAGGCTGAGGCGGCGACCAACAAGCTGGCCGAGCTCCTCAAGCTGGAGCCCAGCAAGGTGAGGAGCTTGGTAAGGCGCCTGCCGGACGTGGTCACAAGGCCCGTCAGCGAGCGGGAGGCCACCGTGGCGGGCCGCCGCTTCCAGGCGGCCGGTTTCGAGGCCGAGATCCGCGACGCGGAGACCCACGCGCTGGTCACCCGCCTGGAACTAGAGCGCCCCACGGAAACTCCGCCGACCCCTGAGGCTGCCGCCCCGGCCAGCGGAGTGGCTTGGGCCGATGAGGCGGGCGACGAGCCGGCCACCCCGCCGCCCTACTCCGACCGGGAGGAGAGCGCCGAGGAGCGCCTCTACGGCCGCTCCAGCCGCATCATCGAACCGCCCCATGACACCGCGGCCGACACGGGCCCGGGATCCGGCTCGGTGGCTGCGACCACCGAGGTCAGCCCCACGGCCGATGCGGCCGAAGAGACCGACACCGACTTCGGTACGGACGCGGCCGATGCCGAGCCCGTGGCCGAGTACTGGCAACCGCCCGAGCCCACGCCGCCCGAACCCGTGCCTGCAGCCGCACAAGCCGCTGCCCCCACCGCCCCCGCCACCACGGCCGCTGACGCCGGCGCGCGTGCTCGGGGCGCGGTGGAAGCCGCAGCCGCTGCGGCAGCCGTGCAGGAAGAGGGTGGCAGAAGACGCCGCGGTAGCCTCCGCTCCAAGCTCCTCTCCACCGCCATCATCCCCGTGCTGCTCACCATCGTTGGCGCGCTGGCGGCCACATGGTTCACGGCCCGCCCGGCGCTCTACGACCAGCTGCTCGAGTCGGCCAGGAACCCCGCCATCGCCACCGCGGCCACCCTCTCGAGCACGCTGGAAGGCACCGCCGGCGAGGGCATCGACCACCTGCAGCTCCTCGAGACCATCCTCATCACCCGTCAGGCCTTCGCGCGGCAGAACCTCTCGTTCATCCTGGCCACTGACCTGGACGGCAACCCGTACTCGGGCTCGTTCCTCGGCGGCACCAGCTTCCCGGAGGAGAGCCTGGCGCTGCAGAACGCCGTGCGCGAGCGGGCCATCCACGCCGTGGAGCAGGGCACCTCGGGCCGCACCGGCTGGGCCGAGGAGGGCGCCACCAGCAACGTGGAGGCGTCCGGCGGTCAGCGCATCGAGATCGTGGCGCAGCCGCTCATGTCCGGCAACCAGGCCATCGGGGCCGTGGTGGTGGGCGTGACCGACCAGGCCGTGACCCAGCAGGTGAACCGCATCGTCATCAACGTTCTGCTGTTCAGCCTCATCCCGCTGCTCTTGGCCATCTTCATCGCGGCCACCCGCGCGCGCCGGCTGACCAACAACGTGCTGACCCTCACCCAGAAGGCCGACGAGATCAGCCGCGGCGACCTGG
>CAYXUE010000047.1:0-17387 GCA_964467885.1 uncultured bacterium
ATCGACAGCGCCCTGGTGGCCATCCCCGTCACCTACTTCTTCTTCACGCTGGTCATCCTGCGCTGAACGGCCCACCCGCCAAACCCGGTCCCGGTTGCGCTACACTCGGTGACGCTCCGTGAAGCGTGCCCCACGCACCCGGATGGAAGAGGAGAACACGCGCAGTGAAGGCCACCACGTCCAACACCCCCACTCCGCCAGCAGATGACGAACGGCGGGTGAGCCCCAACTTCATCACCGACATCATCGACGAGGACCTTGAACAGGGCCGTGTCGACCAGGTCGTCACTCGCTTCCCGCCGGAGCCCAACGGCTACCTGCACATCGGCCATGCCAAGGCCATCTGCCTCTCCTTCGGAGTGGCGCAGGACTACGGCGGCGAGACCTTCCTGCGCTTCGACGACACCAACCCGGTGACCGAAGACCCCGAGTACGTCGAGGCCATCAAGGAGGACGTGCGCTGGCTGGGTTTCGAGTGGAAGGAAGTGCGGCACGCCTCCGACTACTTCGGGCGCCTGTACGACATGGCGGTCGAGCTCATCAGCATGGGCGACGCCTACGTGGACTCCTCCAGCGAGGAGCAGATCCGCGAGCAGCGCGGCACCGTCACCGAGCCCGGCACCAACAGCCCCTACCGCGACCGCTCCGTGGAGGAGAACCTCGACCTGTTCGCCCGCATGCGCGAGGGCGAGTTCGGGCCGGGCGAGGTGGTGCTGCGGGCCAAGATCGACATGGCCCACCCCAACATGAAGATGCGCGACCCCATCCTCTACCGGGTGGTGGACGCCGAGCATTACCGCACGGGCAGCGAGTGGCCCATCTACCCCATGTACGACTTCGCGCACCCACTCTCGGACGCCATCGAGGGCATCACCCACTCGCTCTGCACCCTCGAGTTCGAGAACAACCGCGCCGTCTACGACTGGCTGGTGGAAAGGCTCATCCCGGAGCCGGCGGAGCACCCCCACCAGTACGAGTTCGCCCGCCTGCAGCTCGACTACACGGTCGTGAGCAAGCGCAAGCTCCTGCGGCTGGTGCGCGAAGGCGTCGTGAACGGCTGGGACGACCCGCGCATGCCCACCATCTCCGCGCTTAGGCGCAAGGGTGTCACGCCTGCGGCCATCCGCGAGTTCGCCAACCGCGTGGGCGTGGCCAAGGCCAACAGCCGCACCGACCCCGCTCTGCTGGACTCCGCCATCCGCGACGACCTCAACACCAAGGCCCCGCGGGTCATGGCCGTGCTCGAGCCCCTGAAGGTGACCCTCACCAACGTGGAGCCCGGCGAGCACATGGAAGTCACCGCCCCCTACTGGCCGCACGACGTGCCGCGCGAGGGCAGCCGGGCCGTGCCCCTCTCGCGCGAGATAGTCATCGAGCGCAGCGACTTCGAGCTCGCGCCGCCGGCCGGCTTCAAGCGTCTGGCGCCGGGGCGCGCGGTGCGACTGAGGCACGCCTTCGTGATCCGCTGCGACGAAGTAGTGCAGGACGACGCCGGCAACGTCGTGGAGCTGAAGTGCCACGCCTTCCGCGAAAGCGGCAGCCAGAACCCCGACGGGGTGAAGGTGTGGGCGGCGCTGCACTGGGTATCGGCCACGGCGGGCCTGCCGTTCACGGCACGGCTCTACGAACCGCTCTTCACCGTGCGCGACCCCGACGGCGCCGAGGGCGACCTCCTCGATCACGTGAACCCCAACGCGCTGCGGGAGGTCACGGGCCTGATAGAGCCCAGCGTGGCGGACGACGAACCGGACACGCGCTACCAGTTCGAGCGCACCGGCTACTTCTGGCGCGACCCCGTGGACGGCCGTGGCCCGCTCGACGTGGAAGCTCAGAGCGCCAACGTGCCCCTCGTCTTCAACCGCATCGTGCCGCTGCGCGACGCGTGGGGCAAGCGGGTCGCGGCGGAGCAGGAGCAGCGCGGCGGCAGCCCGGGCCCCAGCGACCGTGGTGGCCGCGCCTCCGGCGCGGCGCAGGCCGGCGCCGAAGGTGGGCATGCCGCCGCCGAACAGGCGACCGGAACCTCCCAGCCAGAACTGACCTCCGAGCAGCAGGCCACGAGGGACCAGCTGATGCGCGAGCACGGCCTCGCCGAGCACGACGCCGGGCTCCTGGCCACGCGAGGCGCTCTCCGCGAGTACTTCCTGGCCACGGTGGAGGCCGGCGCACCGGCCATCAGCGCCGCCAACTGGGTCTCCAACGAACTGGCCGGGCAGGTGGAGAAGCCCGACTTCGCGCTCTCCGCCCGCGCGCTAGCCGAACTCATCGAACTCGTGGAGTCGGACTCCATCACCATGCGAGTGGCCAAGGAGCTACTACCGGAACTGCTGACGGGCGCCGAGCCCAAGGTGCTGGTGAAGGAGCGGGGCCTGGAGCGCCTGGACGACACGGGAGAGGTGGCGCGTCACGTGGAGGCGGCGCTGTCCGCTCACCCGGAGGAGGTGGCGTCCTACCGCGCCGGCAAGGTAGGCCTGAAGGGCTTCTTCGTGGGGCAGGTCATGCGGGCCACGGGCGGCCGCGCCGACCCGAAACTGGTCCAGGAACTGGTGGAGCAAGCGCTGGAGCGCTGAGCCGGCACCGGTAGGCGGGAAGCTTGCCTGGGACGGTGGGCGTGGGCGGATTATCCCTAGCTAACGCCCGCTGGTTCGCCGATACTGTCAATCGAAAGGGGTTCGAGCATGGACCGCAACATGGCTTACTATCCGGAGCCCAGGATCACCAAGTTCCTCTTCGCCTCCAAGTGGATGGCGCCCGTGTACCTCATCATCAGGGTCTACGTTGGCTGGGCCTGGCTCACGGCCGGCTGGGGCAAGGTCAACAACCCTGCCTGGGTCGGGGCCGAGGCAGGCGCGGCGGTCAGAGGCTTCCTCAACCGCGCGGTCTCCCTCTCGCAGGGCGACTCGCCCAGCGTGGCCGGTTGGTACGCCTGGATGATCGAGAACCTCTTCCTGCCGGCTGCGCCGCTCATGTCCTACCTGGTGGCCTTCGGTGAGCTGCTCATCGGCGTGGCGCTGATACTCGGCTTCCTCACCGGCGCGGCCGCGTTCTTCGGCGGCCTCATGAACGTGGCCTTCCTGCTCGCGGGTACGCTCTCCACCAACCCCCTGCTGTTCGTGCTGGCCACCTGGCTGGTGCTCGCCTGGCGCGTGGCCGGCTGGTACGGCCTCGACCGCTGGATCCTCCCGCTCCTCGGGGCGCCCAGGGGTGACTTCGAGGAGGGCCGCAACAGCGGGGAACGGCGCACTTCCACGGTCAGCTGAGGCTGGTCGGTCCGGTGGGAGGTGGCCCGGTCCTCGACCGGCCAAGAGCGAGAACCTCGAGTTAGATCCCTTAGCGAACGCGAGGCGGGCCTTGGAGATGATCCCGGGCCCGCCTCGTTGGGTTCTTGCCGTTGTTGGTCGATCAGCGTGCGTTACACGAGCGCTCTGCTTCCTGGTTCAGTAGCGCTCACGGCGTCCGCCGCCGCGCCTGTCTCCTTTGCGCCGCCCGTCGGGGCCGAGCGACCGGTCGCCACGGCCGCCGGGACCGTCGTTACGGTCGAAGCCGAAGCCGCGCTTGCCGTCGCGGTCCGCGCCCCTGCCCGCGCCGAAGCCGCGGTCGCCTCCGAAGGCGTCGGGGCCCCGCCCCTGGGGACGGCCACCCCGGTCGCCGTACGACGGCCGCGTGTGGGCGCCGCTGGGCGCGGCGGAACGCGTGACCATGACGTTCTGAGCCTGGGGTCCCTTAGGGCCCTGCTCGACGTCGTACGTCACCTCGTCGCCTTCGTTCAGCGTCCTGAAGCCTTCGGCTCTGATGGCCGAGAAGTGGACGAAGACGTCAGCGCCTCCGTCGTCCTGTGCGATGAAGCCGAAGCCTTTCTCGCCGCTGAACCACTTGACCTTGCCTGTTGCCATTTCCATCCCAACCGTCCCGGCCTTGGTGTCCGGGCACGTGCATAAACTTGCGTGGCCGCCCTGCTGGAGCGCCTCACGCGCTCACCGGGGTGGAGGTGCTCCGCCAACCTGATGAGTCGAAGGAAGTTTAGGGCCTGGGCGTACCGGATAGCAAGACATGGCCGACATGGGGCATGTAACAGTAGCCGCATGGAAGGCAAGACCCACGCGCCTCACGCCGCGGCGCTCTTCTCGAGCGTTATGCGGACGAGGAGTTCCGCTCCCGCCGAAAGTACCCACCAGCGCCGCGCCAGAGCGCGATACGAGCCGCCTGCCGTGCTGACCTCCAGCGCGCGCCCCGCGCTGCACAGGGCCAGTATCTGTGCTAGCCGCTCCGGGCTGACGCGCACCTCCCACACCTCGCCGGCTTGCCCCTCGGCCACGAACGTGCCCACGATGCCAGCGATCGTTGCTCTGCCTGAAGCTGGGTCCATGCCATGAGGATGCACCAGCTCCGCGGTGCGGCCTGGCGCCGGCTAGGCTCGTGCCTAACCACCCTAGGCTCGAGTGCGCACTCGGGCGCGGGCCGCGCATGAGCGTCATCGGCTCCCTCAACGAGTCGCAACTGCACGCGGCGCTCAAGGTGGCGTCGGCGCCGCCCGGCAGTCGCTTCGAGGTCGAGTTGGGCGGCTACGTCATCGACGCCCTGCATGGCGATCTGCTCATCGAGGTGCAGACACGCAACTTCGGCGCGATGCGCACCAAGCTGGCAGCTCTGTTGCCCGAGCACCGCGTCAGGCTGGTGCTGCCCGTGGCTACCACCCGCTGGCTGGTCAAACACCACGACGATGGCCGCAAGGAGCGGCGCCGCTCGCCCCGCTCGGCCGGCGTGGAACAGCTCTTCGCGGAGCTTGTCTACGGCCCCGAGCTGTTCGCGCACCCCAACCTGGAGATCGAGGTGGCGCTCATCGAGGAGGAGGAGCACCGGCGGCACGTGCCGGGCAAGGCGTGGCGCAGGCGCGGCTGGGTGGTCACCGGGCGCGGGCTGGTGAGCGTGCAGGAGCGGCGGCTGCTGCGGGAGCCCGAGGACCTGGTGGGCCTGCTGCCCTCCGAGCTGCCCTCGCCCTTCACCACCGCCGACGTGGCTACCCTTGGCCGCTGGCCCCGCCGGCTGGCGCAGCAGGCGGCTTACTGCCTGGCGGCGCTGGAGCTGGCGGAGCGCGTTGGCAAGGTGGGGAACGCCTACCTCTACGAGTTGACCGGGCTCACGGCGGAGCGAACTCCAGCGCCTCGCTGACGGCGCGCTCGAGCACCTCCTTCGCCGGCTCAACCAGGCGCCGCTCGCGCAGGAAGACCAGGCGTCCCCGCGGCCGCGCCCCCAGCGCGCCCTCCAGCGCCTCCAGGTAGAGGCCCAGCTGCAGGTGGTAGCGCTCGGGCACCACCTGCACGTCGGTCTTGTAATCGTCCAGCAGCCACTCACCGTCCACCCGGTAGAGGCGGTCCACCACTCCCTCCCACACCAGCTCGCCGCGGCGCACGGCCAGCGGCAGCTCGGCACGGTCCACGCTCCGCTCCGCCAGCGCCGGCAGCTCGTTGCCCAACATGGCCTGGTAGGCCGCCAGGAGAGCCAGTACCTCATCCACCAGTTCCTGGCGTTGCGCGTCGCTGAAGGGGAAGAGGACCTCCTGCGACATCAGCGTCCGGACGATCTCCTCGTCGTCCACCCTCCAGTTCTGCCCGATGGCGTAGTGCACCAGCGTGCCGCGAGCGCTGCCCCAGCCCACCCGGCCGCGCTCCAGCTCCCGCTCGGCGGCGGTGAGCACGGCGGCCGGCAGGGGCTCGTCCTCGTGGCCCAGCGCCACGCGGCTGGGGCTCGTCACGGGCGTGAACCTGCCGGGCTCTATGCGGTCCCGCAGGTAGGGGGCGGGCTTCAGCCTGGCGCGCTGCCGCGGCTCCACGTCGGGGATGGGTCTGGGCTCCTCGTACGGGTGGTACTGCACCGTCACGCCCTCCAGCGCCTCGACACCCGTGAAGCGCAGCTTGAGGAGCTCGGCCAACCAGCCGCGGGCGCCCGCGGCTCCGGCGGATCCCGTGACCAGCAGGACGTCGCGCGCGCGACTGGCGGCCACGTACAACAGCCTGTAGCTCTCCTCCCGCTGACGGCGCCGCTCCGCTTCGGCCGCCTCCAAGAAGCCTTCGCCCCCCATCAGGTGCACCTCGCCCGTGGCCGGCTCCACCAGCACCGGCTCCACATGGGAGCTGGGCCAGGCGCCGGCGTCGAAGATGGCGGTCAGGGGGAACTCGAGCCCTTTGGAGGCATGGACCGTGAGGAGGCGCACGCCGCTGCCGGACTGCGGCACGTCGCCGGCGTCAGCCTGCCGCGCCAACATGTCGAGCCGCTCCAGCAGCAGCGAGAGGTCCGCGGGCGGCCGAGCGGCCACGTCGAAGAGAAGGGCGTCCACGTTCTCGCGCGCCCGGCCGCCCAGCAGCTCGAGGTAGCTCCTGCCGTCCACCACCGGCGCCCGCAGGAGCTGCTTGATGGCAGCCAGCGGGCGGAGGGCGGCCGTGTCGGCCAGCCACGCTATCCTCTCGGCCACCGCGGGGAACGCGCGCTCCAGGTAGGCGGTGCGCTGCTGCGGTTCCTGTGCCCACACAGCTGCCACGTCCGAGAGCTCCAGGGCAGCGAAAGGTCCGCGCAGGAAGGGTGCCAGGCTGGGCCCTGTAGGGTCCACCCCCACGGAGAGCGCGTGGTGCACGTCCCTGATCTCCGTGCGCTCGTAGTAGCCCCGGCCCTGCCCCAGCACGTTGGGGATGCCCTGCACCGTGAGGGCGCGCTGCACCAGCGCCAGGCCGGTGTAGCTGCGCGCCAGGACGGTCATGTCGTCGAAGGGCACGCCGGCCGCGTGGTGGGCCCGCAGCCTCTCCCCCAACAGCTCGGCCTCCCGCAGCCGCAGTTCGGCGAGGGGCCGCTCGTCGCTCACCACCTGCAGCTCCACGCTTCCCTCGGTCTCGGCCTGGGCGCCCGCGCCGGCCACGGGCGGCGCCTCCGCACGTTCGAAGCCCTTCAGGTCCTCGGCCAGGTGGTCGGTCAGCCGGTTGAGGAACCCCAGGACCGCGCGTGAGTGGCGCCGGCTCCGGTCGAGGGCGGGCAGCACCGTCCCCGCGGATTCGGCGTAGCGCAGCGCGCGCCGGAAGACGGCCACGTCCGCGTTGCGGAAGCCGTAGATGGACTGCTTGGGGTCGCCTACGAGCTCCAGCTCCACGCCGACCTCGGCCAGCCGTTCGAAGAAGCTGCCCTGCAACGGGTTCACGTCCTGGTACTCGTCCACCAGCACCCGCGGGTAGCGGCCGGCCAGTCGCTCGCGCGCCTGCCGCACGCCCAGCATGCGCAGCGCCTTCCGCTCCACCTCGCCCGGGGCCAGACTGGTGGCCCCCAGGCGGCGGTCGAAGGCGTTGAGAGCCGCGCGGTACACCTGGCCCAGCGCCACGTCCTCGGGGCCAGCGCCGAACGTCAGCTTCTCGGCCAGCGAGCGCTTGTGGAAGAGCCGCATGGCCTTGGGCATGGCCTCGCTGCCCAGGTAGCGGGCGGCGCCGTGCAGGGGGTGATCCTCGTCGCGGGCCAGAAGAAGAAGGCTGGAGAGTTCCACCTCGAACTGTGCCTGCGCCTCCCACTCGGCGAGGATGCCGAAGTTGGGGTCGAGGCCCAGCTGCGGCGCGTTGAGCCGCAACGCCGCGATCATGAAGCCGTGGATGGTGGTCAGCAGCGCGCCTTCCAGCTCGTTGGCGGCGGTGGCGAAGCGTTCCTCGCTGCCCGGCGAAGCCTGGAAGACCCCGTTCAGGTACGAGCCGTCGCGCCGCACGGCGTGGATGGCCTCCCCCACCCGTTGGCGCAACTCGTCGGCCGCCGCCCGGGTGAAGGTCACACCCGCCACGCGGCGGAGCGCCTCCCCGCCGTCGACCAGCTCCAGGTAGCGCAGCACGAGGCTGGTGGTCTTGCCCGTGCCGGCCGACGCCACACGCACCGTGGGCGCGGGGCGGGGGTGCCTGGTCGTCACCGGCGCACCCCTTCGCGGCAGAGGTCGAAGACGGGGCAGTCGCGGCAGTGGTAGCCGGGTCGCGGCGCCACCACGCCGTCGAGGTAGGCGGGCAGCTCCTCGTTGATCCAGTCGCGCCTCTGGCTGCCCAAGGTGAAGTTGCGCCCCACGCCCTGACCGTGGGCGGAGATGGGCTGGCCCAGTACGGGCCACACCACCACGTCCACGCGCTGCACGCCATGACCGCGCTGGCTCACCAGACCGTAGGCCGCGTAGTACTCCGTCCAGCGCTCTCGCAGGTAGTCGCGGGCGTCGCCTGGGGTACTGACCGCGCCTGGGGCCACGAAGCGGTAGAGCACGGCTCGCTGCGGTCGCGCCTCCAACTCAGCGGGAGTGGCTCGGCCGGAGTCCTCCCGGCCCGTCGACAACGGTTCACGCCTGGCGGCGTGCACGAACGCCGTCGCGCGGCCCTCGCCGCCGAACATGCGCACGTTGAAGGTGAGCTGCTGCAGTTCGTCGCCGTGGTCCAGCAGCCAGCGGGCCGCCTCCGGGTAGCGTGAGCCGATGGCCGCCAGCCGCGCGGGCGTGAGGCGGCTGTTGGGTTCGCCCAGCAGGTCGTCCACCAGGCGGCGCCAGGCCGGCAGGTCCTCCTCCCACTCGGGTCCCCGGCGCATGGTGTCCTCGCCCCAGAGGCGGAAGGAGCATCGCCGGTAGCGGCGCAGGCGCTCGGCCGTGGGCGGCGCCAGCTGCGCCGGGCCCAGCGGCGCCAGGTACTGCGCGTCGGGCTCCAGCTCCAGGGCACTGGCGGCGGGCAGCACCGGTAGCGGCTGGGCGGCCTGGCCCAGCAGCTCGTCGTCCGGCACCAGCGGGCCCTCCTGGCTGGCCAAGGGCGCCGTGACCACCAGGTGATCGGCGCGCGTGAGAAGGTCGGCCGCCAACTGCTCGTCCCGGCCCTGGAAGCGGCGCGGCAGACCCTCCAGCAGGTACGCCTCCTGCGGCGGCAGGCGCTGCTCCTCGGGGAGGAAGTAGTCCTCCACCTCGCGTGCGGCGAAGGCGCCCTCCACGGCCCCCAGCAGGTACGCCTTGCGCCAGCGCCGTCCGGAGGCCAGGGCGGCCGTCACGAGGGCCACGCCGGCGGGCTCCTCACGGGCGGTGCGGCTGTCCTGCAGCAGGGCCGCCCACCAGGCTCTGAAGCCCGGCCCGTCCGTCACCAGACGAGCCGCCTCCTGAGCCTTCTCCAGGGCGCGCTCCTCGAACTCGAGCGAGAGGGCGCCACTGTCCCCCAGCACTTCGCGCATGAGCCTGCGCGCCCACTCCACGGGGTCACCCGAGACCTCGAGCCGCGCCAGCCAGCGCCGCCAGGTCGCTCCCAGCCCGTGGTCTGCCGCCAGCCGGTGCACGGCCTCCACGCCGGCCACGCCGTGCTCCAACGCTAGGGCGGCTAGGGGTCGCAGCTCCGCCACGGCCAGCAGCCGCGCGGGGGTGGGGTGCTCGATGAGCTCCAGCAGGTCCACGAGCCGCTGACCCAGCGGCTCGTCCACCAGCGCCAGGGGCGACTCGTCCATCAGCGGCACGCCGTACTCGTCGGCTAGCGCGACCAGCGCCCGCGCCCGCGTGGGCGGCGCGATGATGGCCAGGTCCAGGGGGCGGAAGCCGCCCACGGTCAGGTCGCGCTTCAGGCTCCGCAGCACCCAGCGCGCCTCGCTGACCGGGTTGGGCGCCAGGTACCGCTCGGTGGTTACGGGCCAAGGTGTGAGCGGCCCCACGGTGGGCTCGCTGCCGGGCGGGGCGCGGTCCACGTTCACGTACACCTCGACCTGCAGTGACAGCGCCTTGAAGAGGATGAGCTCCAAGGGCCCCACCTCCCTGAGGCCGTCCACTATCACCAGATCGGCTTCGCAGTCGAGTTCGCCGTGGGCCGCGAGGGCCACGGCGGCCAGTCGCACGTCGTCGTAGTCCCAGGCGCCCTTGTGCTCCTCGTAGGCGGTGAACACGGCGGCCAGCCGGCGCTGCTCCTCGTCGGCGGCCAACTTCTCGTACTCGGAAGCCGTGACGCCGTAGCGCTTGGCTTCGGCTATGGCCCGGCCGAAGAGGTAGGCCTCACCGGGGTTGGGTAGGGCGCCCCCAACGCGCTGCATGGCCTCGGCCACCCGTACCAGCGCGGCGCTGCCGACCAGCATGGGTTGCAGGCGGTTCGCCCTGGTGAGCAGACGGTAGAACATCTGCTGCGAGCTCATGAACTCGAGGCCCAGCGCCGTGTAGCCGCCCTGCGTGATGCTCTGCAGCACGAAGGCCCGCTGGGCGGGTAGGCCGATCCACCACACCCGCTGGCCGGCAGAGCAGGCGGCTCGGGCCACCTCCACCATCCTGGTGGTGCGGCCCGAGCCGGGCGGTGAAGCGTTGAGGTACCAGCCCATCACGGCATCATACGAGCGGCCTGGCCCGCGAGATGCTGTGAGTGACGCGCCGTCAGACGGTCGTGCTCAGAAGCCGGGCAGGAGCCCCCGGTCCCACGGGATGGCGGCCAGTACCGCCACCAGGGCGAGCGTGTAGAAGATGGCCGGCTGCAGGGTGGCGTTGGTCTTGCGGCCACGGGCCACGCCGATGTGCACCAGCACGGCGGCCACCACCATGATCAGCGAGTGCTCCACCAGGAAGAAGCGCTGCGCGGAGTTGCTCATGGCGTCGCCCATGTTCTGGAAGGCGCCGGTGGTGATGGGGCTCAGCCAGGCGTAGAGCAGGATGCCCACGAGCACCTGCAGGTCGAAGGCGATGACGAACACGCGGCCCACCGTGGCGTTCGGTTGGGTCCAGGGCGAGCGGTTGAAGACGCCGGCCCACGCCATGAAGATGGCGGCGGCGCCGACGAGGACGACGACCCAGCGCAGAACGCTGTGCAGGTCGAGCATGAAGACGTACATGAGGTTCCTCCGAATCCTACGTCCGCCCGCCTCCGAAGGGCCTGCAGCTATGACTTCTCGAGGTGTGCTCGAGGTCTGCCAGATCCCGGACAGGGCCACCGGGGCCGAACCGGGCGGACACCACACCGACAGTCAGCATCACCGCTGCGCGCTGAGCCTGTCAATGGGGTGCGGACGCTCCGAACCCCGTTCGTGGGCTAGAGATCGTGGGGAAGGACGGGCCGGAACCCACCCTCGACCAGCGCCTCCTCGAACGCCACAGGATCGCGGGCCGGCAGCTGGCAGGCACCGCCTTCGCACACGTAGCCGGTGGCGGGCGCTCCCGCGGCCTCGTCGCCAGCGGCCAAGGTGCGGCCTTGCGCCAGCGGCAGCTCCGAAGGCCACTCGTCGGCCGAGCCGATCAGCAGCACGAGCGCCGAGCCGTCGTCGTAGCGACGCCAGCGGGCCAGCAGTTCGTCCAGCTCGGGCGACCCTTGCACGCCAGCGAAGACCACCTCGCGCTGCGGGCCCTCCTGCTGCAGCAGGACCCGTAGGCTGGAGGAGAAGGCCTGTGGGGCCTGCAGCACGGCGGGCTCGATACCCTCCAATGCGGCGCGCGCCTGCGCGGCGAGGTCCCGATCGTCCAGATAACGCGACGCCCACCAGACCAGCTCCGCCGCCGCGGCGTTCTCGCTGGGGGTGGCGGCGTCCACGTAGCCCTTGGGGCGCACCACCAGACGCTGCATGTCCGTGGCGGTGCTGAAGTAACCACCGGCGGGGTCGTGGAACCGCTCGGCCACCTGCCGGGCCAGCTCCAGCGCCCAAGCGAGGTGTTCGCCTTCCAGGGTTGCGCGGTAGAGATCCAGCAGACCCAGCCCCACGTAGGCGTAGTCCTCCACCAGTCCTTCCACGCTGCGCTGGCCCTCGCGCCACATGTGCCACAGCCGCTCGCCGTCCCAGTGGCGCTCGCGGAGGAAGCGCGCGTTGGCGCGAGCTATGTCCAGCAGCTCGGCCTCCGCCAACTGCCGGCCGGCACTGGCCAGCGCACCTAGCGTCAGCCCGTTCCACGAAGCCAGCGACTTGTCGTCAACCCGCGGTGCCGGCCGCTGCGCCCGGGCCGCTAGCAGACGCCCGCGCACCCGCTCCAGGCGGGCGCGTACCTCGTCCTCCTCCAGCTGGAACCGCTCGGCCAGCTCGGAGAGTGACGCCGCCTGGTACAGCACGTTGCGGCCCTCGAACGGCCCATCCTGCGCAACGCCGTAGCGCGCCGCCGCCAGCTCGGCATCCTCGCCGGCAGCGCGGCGGAACTCCTCCTCCGTCCAGACGTAGTACGCGCCCTCCTTACCGTCCTGGTCCGCGTCCAGGGCGCTGTGGAAGCCGATCTGGGCGGGGAGTTCCGGGCCCTCGGCATGGCGTGCGGGCGCGGCGAAGCCGAGCGGGCGGTCTGGCGCGGCCGGGTCGAAGGCGAGCTCGCGCATGAGCCAGCCGGCCACCTCGTAGGCCACGTCGCGGAAACCCAGCGCCTGGTTGTAACGGTAGGCGGCGGCGTAGTTACGCAGCATGGCCGCGTTGTCGTACAGCATCATCTCGAAGTGGGGCACGCGCCAGGCGGCGTCCACGGAGTACCGGGCGAAGCCGCCGCCAAGCTGGTCGCGCAGCCCGCCCCGGGCCATGGATACAAGGGTCCTCGTGGCCAGCTCCGGGTTGCCCTCCTCCGGGTGGGCGAGAAGCAGCCTCAGGGTCTCGTGCGGCGGGAACTTGGGGGCGTCGCCGAAGCCGGCGTTGACCTTGTCCTCGCTGGACTCCAGCCTTCGGAGGACCTGACCCGCCAGCCCTTCGACCGCCACCCCTTCGCTCGGCAGTGAGCGCTCCATGCCCTTGAGTGCATCCGTCAGCTCGCGCGCCGACCGCTCCACCTCCGGCCGCCGCACCTCCCAAGCCTCCGCGATGGCGCCCAGCACCCGGGTGAAGGAGGGTACGCCGTGGCGGTCGTCGGGCGGGAAGTAGGTTCCGCCGTAGAACGGTTCGCCGGCCGGCGTGAGGGCCACGGTGAGGGGCCAGCCGCCGTGGCCGGTGAGGGCCTGCACGGCGGCCATGTAGACCGCGTCCACGTCGGGCCGCTCCTCGCGGTCCACCTTCACGCTGACGAACTTGTCGTTCATCAGAGCCGCCACCGCGGGATCCTGGAACGACTCGCGGGCCATTACGTGACACCAGTGGCAGGAGGCGTAACCGATGGAGACGAGCAGAGGCTTCTGCTCCGCGCGGGCCCGTTCGAAGGCCGCGTCGCCCCACGGGTGCCAGTGCACCGGGTCCTGGGCGTGCTGTCTGAGGTAAGGGCTGGCCTCGGCGGCGAGCAGGTTGGAGCTCATGGCCCGAGGGTAGCGCGCGCACGCCACCCGCGAGCGTGCAGTTGGGCTCGGGTGATCGCTAGGGATCCGCGTTCGGGTTGGCGTGGGATAGCGCTGGGGGAGGACGCAACAATCTGGCGAGGGGATGCTTCTGATCGGTCAGCGCTTGGGGCAGCATATGGTCACGGTTCTCACGGGTTTCTTACTCGGTGCTCTCATGAGCCCGGACGTGCGTGGTGCACGCCGCCTCGGGCATGCTGGCCCACGCCCGGCCGCTTCCGTGGCAACCTGAGGGCATGAGCCTACAAGAGATGCGCCGCGCTTACCGGCGGGGCGAGCTTGACCTGAAGGACCTCGACGCCGATCCCGTACGTCAGTTCATGATCTGGTTGAACGAGGCGGTACTGGCCGGTGAGCTCGAACCGAACGCCATGGCGCTGGGCACGGTGGGGGACGACGGCCAACCGCGGGTGCGCTTCGTGCTCCTCAAGTCCGCGGAGCAGGACGGCTTCGTGTTCTTCAGCAACTACGAGAGCCGCAAGGGGCGGGACCTGGCCGCCGTGCCCCGCGCGTCGCTGGCGTTCTGGTGGCCCATCACCGAGCGACAGGTACGGGTGGACGGCAGCGTCAGTCGGCTGAGTCCCGGAAGGTCCGACGCCTACTTCGCCAGCCGGCCGCACGGCTCGCAGCTGAGCACGTGGGCGGCGCGGCAGGGTGAGCCCGTGGAGGACCGTGCGGTCCTGCTCGAGGCGGCCGCCCGCGCGGCAGACGAGTACGCTCCAGGTCAGGTGCCGCGGCCCCCCTACTGGGGTGGCTACGTGCTGACGCCGGAGCGTATGGAGTTCTGGCAGGGGCGCGACGACCGGCTGCACGACCGCTTCGAGTACCGCCGGTCGGAGACGGGCTGGAGCGTGCGGCGCCTGTCGCCCTGAGCCCCTTACGAGGACACTAGGTCGCGCCGGGTGACGCGCTGGTCAGGGGGCCATCCTCTCAGGGTAGGAGCGCGCCCCGGAACCGGCGATGATGCCGTCGATGGCGGCTTCCGTGGCCAGACCCACGTACCTGTTGCGGACCTCTTCACGCACCTCGTCGAAGCTGGGCACGCGGGCGGGCGTGTGGTCGTAGACCAGGACCACGTGGTAGCCGAACTGGGTGGCTACGGGGCCGGAGGGCGTGCCCACCTCGGCGTCCAGGACCGCCTGCTCGAAGTCGGCCACCATGGCGCCGCGCCCGAAGCAGCCGAGGTCGCCGCCGCGCGTCCTGGTACCGTCCGTGCCGTACTCGGCCGCCAGGTCGGCGAACTCCTCCCCGGCGTCCAGGCGCTCCAGCAGCTCTTGGGCGAGCTCCTCCTCGGCCACCAGGATGTGCCTGGCGCAGAACGCCTCGTCCTCCTGGAAGAACGCCCGGTCGGCCAGGAAGCGGGTGCGGAGCACGGCGTCAGTGGCGCCGGCTTCGGCCTCCGCGCGCAGCTCCTGCACCAGCTGGTTCACGATGTCGGCCTCCACCAGCATCTGGCGTACCTGCTCCTCGCCGGGGAAGCCGGCGCTACGGAGCAGCTCGTGGTACTGCTCGTCCGACTCCACGCTGGCGCGCAGGGTCTCCAGCTCGCCATCGATGGACTCCTCGTCGGCCGTCAGGCCGCGCGCCCGCGCCTCGACCACCAGGGCCAGCTCCTGGGCGCGCTGCTCCACGTAGGTTGGCAGCAGCGGACGAAGCTGCATGGCCACTTCGGGCCCGTAGGGCATACCCTGCTGCGCCACGAGGCTGCGGGTAGCCACCTCGAAGCGCCACTCCAGTTCGCTGGCGCGCTCGACGGTGCTGCCCACCTGGATGACCACCGGATCCGTCGGTGCGGCGGTATCGGGGGCGTCGGTTCCTGGAAGGTCGGTGTCAGGTGCGGTGCTGGCAGGGGCTGCGGGCTCGGTGACCGCGCCGGGCGCGGACTCCCCTTCGCTGCCCTGGGCGGCTGCGGTGGCTGCCAGCATCAAGCCGGCCAGAAGTGCGATCAGCAGTCTAGCTAGGGAGTTCTTCATGCCCGAACGCTACCACCTGGGCCCGTGCCGTGCTGCTGGTGGGCGGCCCGTTCTGCGGGGCGGCTCAGCTGGCCTTCTCGAGCTTCAGCAGCTGCCTGTACAGCTCCTCCTGCTCTTCGGTCAGCTCCTCGGGCACGCTCAGGCGTACCTCGGCCAGCTCGTCGCCGCGGCTGCCGTCTGCCTTGGGCCAGCCCTGGCCCCGCAGCCTCAGGACGCGGCCGCTGGAGCTGCCGGCCGGCAGCTGCATCTCCACGTCGCCTTCGAGGGTTGGCACTCGCAGTGGTCCGCCCACAGCCGCCAGCGGCGCCGGCGCCCGCACGGTCACGCGCACGTCGTCGCCGTCTAGGCGGAAGGTCGGGTGGGGCAGGTGGCGCACCTGAAGGATGAGGTCTCCCCCGCTGGGCGCCTGCCCCTTCAGCCTCAGTCTGGCGCCGTCCTTCACGCCCTTGGGCAGCGTGACCTCGAGCGACTTGCCGCCGACGCGGATGTTGGCGGGGCCGCCTCGGAAGGCGTCCAGCAAGCCCACGTCCAGTCGCGCCTCGGCGGTGGCCGGCTGAGTGGTTACGCGCTGCGCCCCGAACGGTTGCCCGGTTGCGCCGCCGAAGTCCGTGGAGAAGCCGCCCCCTCGGACCCCGCCGAAGCCGCCGAAGAGGCTCTGGAAGAAGTCGGAGAAATCGCCGAACTCCTCCGGCGAGACGGTGCGGTAGGTGGCGCCGCCGGCCGCCCCGGGCTGGAAGGGGGGCACGCTGTCGGTGGAGCCATACTGGTCGTAGAAGCGGCGCTTCTCGTCGTCCGACAGCACGGTGTACGCCTCGTTGATCTCCTTGAAGCGTTCCTCGGCGCCGGCGTCGTCGGGGTTGCGGTCCGGGTGGTGCTTGGCGGCGAGCTTACGGAACGCGCGCCGGATGTCGTCCTTGCTCGCGTCGCGGGACACGCCCAGGGTCTGGTAGTAATCCTTGTAACTCGCCACTCTTCACCTCATCCCTCATGGCAGTCGGCACCGCCCCGCCCGAGTTGGGCGGGACGGAGGTGCCGCGATGTTGCTCAGCCTTCCTCGTCGGCGAACACCGTCACGCGCGCCACGCGCACGAGGCGGTCTCCCTGCACGAAGCCGGCTTCGAAGACCTGGTCGATGGTGCCGGGCTCGGCGCCCGGCCTCAGCGCCACCACGGTGAGCGCCTCGTGCAGTTCGGGGTCGAACTTCTCGCCCGGCTGGCCCACCAGCTTCACGTCGAGCGCCGCTAGGTTACGCAGCAGGCTGTCGCGCACGGCGCGCACGCCGGGCACGATGCTCGAGGGGTCGTCCGTCCGGTCGGCTGCGTCCAGCGCACGCTCAAGGTCGTCGAAAACGTTGAGGGCGGGCGAGAGCGCGCTGGCCACCCCGTCGTCCCGCGCCAGGTCCACTTCGCCCAGCATCCGGCGGCGCATGGTGTCCTGCTCCGCGCGGGCGCGCAGGTAGCGATCCTCGGCTTCTTCGAGTTGCTTCCTCAGGGCGTCCAGCTCCTCCACGGCGTTGCTTAGCTCGGCGCGCAGGATGTCGGCCTCGCTGTCTCCGGTCGCCTGCCCTTGGTCCCCGGTCCCTTCGTACTGGGGGGCCTCTTCCGGCAGCGCGTCCTCGGGGCGGGCGCCCTCGGTGGGCGCCCCTCCCCTGCCACGTACTCGATCGTCGTTGCTGCTCATACGCTTAGGCGTCAGCCGGCCGGCTTGAAGTCGGCGTCGATGACGTCATCGTCAGCCGAGTCGGTCTCCGTGGGAGACTCCGCGGGCTGCTCCTGCTCACCCTTCGGCGCGGTGTTGACCTGGAACTTCTGGAGCTTCTCGGCCAGCTCACGCGCCTGCGCTTCGAGCTTCTCCTTGTCCTTCTCGTTGTCGATGGCAGTGCCGGCGGCGGTCACGGCCTCCTGTAGCTCGCTCTTCTGCTCGTCCGTGGCGCCTTCCGCCTCGTCGAGCGCCTTCTGCGCTTGCAGGCGCAGACCGTCGAGCTGGTTCTTGGCTTCGGCCAGTTCGCGCAGCTTGCGGTCCTCCTCGGCGTGCGCCTCCGCGTCCTTCACCATCTTCTCCACTTCGTCCTCGCTGAGGGTGGTGGTGTTCTGGATGGTGATGCTGGCTTCCTTGCCGGTGGACTTCTCCTTGGCCGTCACGTGGAGGATGCCGTTGGCGTCGAGGTCGTAGGTGATCTCGACCTGCGGCACGCCGGCGG
>CAYXUE010000048.1:0-1853 GCA_964467885.1 uncultured bacterium
AGTCGACGCCGAAGATGGCCCACGGCACCATGAGGAACACGCCCCAGAACTCGTCGGCCAGGCCCGTGCCGGGCAGCAGCAGCGCCAGCAGGTGGTAGAGCAGCGTGCGCGGGGCGTTGCGCGCCAGGCGGGGGCGTGGCACCAGCAGGAAGACGATGGACACCGCCGCCCAGGCGAGGAACAGCACCACCAGCACCGTCCAGAGCCACGGCGCCAGCGTCACGCCTTCCATGGCGGTCAGGGCCGCCCACGGGTTGGTGAACGCGGCGGCCCAGGCGTCCAGGTAGCTGCCCGCCTGCGCGTTGGCCAGCAGCTCGGTGTCCGGAGCCACGACCAGCGGCTCGCCCGCTGCGTGCTCGGCCAGCAGCGGGTAGGGGTTGGGTCCGCTGCCCAGGTTGTAGAGGGCCGGCTCGTAGCCCGCCTCCACCATCAGGGCGCGCTGGAAGTACTCGTCGTCGCCCGTGAGAACGCCCAGGTTGTTGAGCGCGGCCGGGTTCTCGGGCAACTGGCTGTACGCCTGTTCGGCAGCGGCCTCGTCGCCCGCGCTCTGCGCCGCGTAGCCGCGCACGAACAGCGCAGCCGGCCTTTCGGTTTCTAGTTCCTCGACCGCCTGCAGCGCGGCCGGCGAACTCAGCGTGCCCGCCCCCCAAGCGGGTGGGATCTGATCCAGCTGGGTGGCCCAGCCCTGCAGCGCGGCCAGCGCCAGCGCGGCCACGAACAGCAGCACCACCACGAGCTTCTCGAGCCAGGTGGCGTAGCGCATGAAGCTCAGGCGCGCCAGGACAGGCGAGACGTTCCTCCCGGCGGCGCGGGCACGCAGCATGGTCAGCGACTGGGGTCGCCAGTACTTGGCCAGGAGGGTGATGTGCAGCGCGATGATGCTGACGACCAGCGCAGCCACGCCGTACCAACCGGTGCGGCCGACCGTACGGGCGGCCCGCGTGAGCGTGGCGCCGACCTGGAAGCCGGCGCGGGCTTCGTTGGCCCGTGTGCGCCAGAGCGAGGCCTCGTCGCGCTGGCCCGTTTCCTGCAGGTAGAGCGAGTACTCGCGCAGCGCCGCTTGAGTCTCGGGGTTGTCCGGCGTGGAGGTCAGGTAGAGCCATTCCGCCCAGAAGCCGGCGCGCTCCATGTCTCCCCGCCCCAGGGCGTTGAGGAGCCGGCCATGGGGGAAGCCGTAGGCGTCCTGCAGCTCCGCGCTGGTCAGCAACTCCGGTCGGTACCCGCGCGCCACGAAGTCCTCCATGGCGGCTTCCATGGCGCGGCCGGCCAGATCGGTCCGGGGGGTGGGCAACGAGAGGAAGGCGTCCGCCAGCTGGGCACGCTCGTAGAAGGTGGCGCTTCTGCTCAGCGCCTCCTCGAGCAGGCGGTCCTCCTGCATGGCGGCGCCGCCCGGCGCGCTCTGCACCTGGGCCACGTAGAGCCACGGGTTGGTGGGGTCCTGCTGCAACCTCTCGCGGGGGTTGGGCACGTTGGCTTCCTGCCGCAACCAGCCGTACAGCGCCGGGTCCGTGTCGAACGGCAGCGCCTCGACCGGGCCCTGCCGCGTGACGCGTAAGGTCGCCGTGCTGCCGTCCTGGTACTCGACGGTGGCTTCCACCTGTGCGCCGGCGGCTTCGACCTCCACGACCTGCGCGGGCAACCTGTGGCGCGCCAGCACTTCACCGCTGACGCTGTCCAGCTCCAGCAGGTGGTTGCCGTGGCCTACCACCAGCCTGTCGCCCCACTGCGTCAATCCCGCGGTGCGGCCGCTGCCCGCGGGGAAGTCCAGCCGCCACAGCTGGACGCCGTTGGCGGCTTCCACGACCACCGCGCCGTCCACCAGTCCGTAGGCCGCGCCCGCCGGCAGCGCCTGC
>CAYXUE010000048.1:1953-17206 GCA_964467885.1 uncultured bacterium
CACGACCACCGCGCCGTCCACCAGTCCGTAGGCCGCGCCCGCCGGCAGCGCCTGCCTGCTGGGGCCTTCCGGCAGCGGGTCCGGCTGCCTGGCGGCGCCGCCCAGCGGGTCTTCCGTGGAGTCCGGTCCAGCCTCATCCGCAGCCTGATCGTCATCGGGTACCAGGAGTGCGTCGTCGTCTTGCGACTCCGCGTCGGGGGTCCGTACGTCCGGTCGCTCGTCCCCTACCGCCGGCTCGTCGGATCCCGGTTCATCCGCGTCCGTTCCGTCCGGCCCCTCAGGGGCCGGCTGATCGTCCTGGGGGTCCTGGCGGGATTCGCCCGGCGCCTCGGTCTCGTCCACGCCGTCCTGCTCGTCCGTTCCCGGTTGCGCCGGCTGGTCCTCGGCAGGCTCGCTGCCATCCTCCTGCGTTCCGTCTTGCGCCTCCGGCTCCGCCAGTGGCGCCTGGCCCACCGCCGACTCCGCGCCGCTGACCTGCACGTTGAGGGTGGCATCGAGCCGCGGACCCGTGACGTGCACGCGGTAGGTGCCGCCGTACGTAAGGCGGCTTGAGTAGCTCAGCGAACCGTCCTGCGAGGCGAGTTCCACGCTGACGGTGGAGGCCCGTTCCTCGCCCTCCGCGCTGGGAGGCGTTAGCTCCACCCGGTAGCCCGCTCCCGGTTCCAAGTTGGTGGCGGACAGCTCCAGAGTCTCGCCGACGATGTACGAGTACGAGCCGAGGGAGATGGTCGGCGCCGGCTGTGCTGCTGCCGACACCAGCGACGTCAGGAGGATGACCAGCCAGATGGCCCGCAAGGGCGCTCCGCGCTGAGCTACATGCATGTGGGCGCGCCGGTTCGCTGCGCAAGACTCGGACATGGGTTCACATTACCGCACCGTCTCCGTGACCTTCGGCACGCATGCCGCCGCCGCCGAAGGTCCTCGGCACATACGATTGTTCGCGTTCAGGGCGTGACGCCCGTTGGTATAGTGCTGGGGTGCAGCATGAAGTGTGGGCCCGTCTCACTTCGCCGTTCCCTCCAGAGGCCCTCGCGTGGATCGTCGCTGAGATCGAACCGGGCGGTGACCGCGCGCGCTTGGAGCCCGCGTGGTTCCCTGATGCCGTCAGAAGACGCCTCGACACGGAGCTGGGACTGGAGGGCTGGTCGTTCGCCCTTTCGGGCACCGGGTCCGGCGTGATCTGCGCCCTGACCGTCGGTTCGACCACGCGTTCGGCGGTGGCCGGTCTAGGTCACGGCGTGGCTCCGGAGCAACTGGCCGACCTGGCGTTCACGCGCTGCGCCAGGCAGTTCGGCCTGGCCCCTCAGGTCCTGGTGACGCACGGCTCCTACTGGGTGGACTACGACCCCGAGGCGGGCGAACCGCTCTTCCAGCCGGAAGCCGTTCCCGGGGCCGCGGGCAATATGCCCGGATTCCCTTCTGGGGACGTGCCGGCGCCTGCCGTTCCAGCCGTGGAGGATCGGGCCGCACCGGCCGACGGCGGTGCGGCTGCGGCGGCAGCCGCGACGGGCTCCGCCTCAGGGGAGGCTCCTCGCGAAGCGTCCAGCGAGG
The DNA here is from genome assembly GCA_964467885.1 of uncultured bacterium. Lineage (GTDB taxonomy): Bacteria > Deinococcota > Deinococci > Deinococcales > Trueperaceae > JAAYYF01. The sequence goes on from CAYXUE010000048.1 coordinate 3,505, forward strand.
CCCTGGCCATGATCGAACGTCTCCTCGACCGCTTGAAGGCCGAGGGTCTCGGCAAGGAGGCCGCCAAGCTGGTGGCGCGCTACCACGGCGACACCGCCGAGCAGGCCCGCGAGCTGTACGGCCGTCTGCGTGCGCTGCTCAAGGAGAGTGGCGGATGATGGTGGGTCGAGCATGATCAAGGTGATAGCCATAGGTGACGTCCACGGGCAGTGGCCGGAACTGTGGCGGGTGCTCAAGGCCGCGGCGGCGGCCACCCCGGCGTTGGAGCCGACCCCGGCTGTCATCGAGGGGCGCTACCAGGTGGTCTGCGTGGGCGACCTGGTGCATTACAAGGACGAGCGGGCCTACGCCAACGCGGTCGGGGCCGAGCCCTACGACTCCACGGACACCGATCACCTCAGGCGCGCGGCCAAGGCGCAGATCCGGGAGCTGTACCGCTTCAAGCGCTACGTGGATCAGGCTGGCGGCAACGTGCAGGTCATACTCGGCAACCACGACGAGTCGGCCGCGGATCACCGCTACCAGCTCTCCACCCGAGGCGGCCTGGATCACGCGGAGTTCGACGAGAGCAAGGGCGGCATGCCGCTACCCGACGACCTGCGGGCGTGGTTCGCCAGCATGCCGCGCGAGGTGGTGTTCCACGGCGTGCAGTTCGCTCACGCCGGCCCGCTGCCGGGCATGCAGGTCTTCGACGACTTCTTCTATCACGACCCCGATACTAAGACCTGGTGGTTCAACAAGCCGGAGCTGGTGCGGCAGGCCGGCCACCGTTTCGGCGTGTACGGCCACACCGTGATGAAAGAGGGCATCTACCTGGACCGCGACAACGGCTTCGCCATGATCGACGCCCTGGGGCAGCTGCAGTTCCTGGAGATGATCCTCGACGAGGACAGGCTCGACTACCGCGTCATGCAACTCTGACAACGGCGGGTCGTTGCGGCGCCAGGAGGTAGCGCGTGTGGCGTGAGGGCCAACTGGTCAGCGAGCGGGTGCGCACCGTGGCGCTGACTGCACCCGGCGGGGCCCAGTGGCTTCGGGCGCTGCCCGAGCAGATAGCGGAACTGGAGACTCGCTGGCGGCTGACGCTGGGCAGGCCCATGCAGCACGACGGTTACACGGCCGTGGTGCTTCCCGCTGGAACGGCGGACGGAGCGCGCGCCGTGCTGAAGCTGAGCGTGCCGCACCTGGAGGGCCGTGACGAGGCGGCCGGCCTGCGCTACTGGGACGGCGACCCCACCGTTCGTCTCCTGCGGAGCTGGCAAGGCGGCGGCGCCATGCTGCTCGAGCGCTGCGAACCCGGTCACTCCCTCCACGTCCTGCCGCCGGAGGAGCGCGACGAGGTGCTCGGGCGCCTGGTGCCCAGGTTGTGGCGCCGGCCCATGGGCGGCGAGTTCCGGCCGCTGGCCGAACAGCTGACCTACTGGGCGGGAGAGACCGCGGAGGATGAGGCGCGCTGGCCCGACCCCGTACTGGTGCGGGAGGGGCTGGCGGCGTGGGAGGAGCTGGCGCGGCCCGGCCGCGACGACGTGCTACTGGGCACGGACGTGCATGCCGGCAACGTACTGGCGTCCGAGCGCCAGCCTTGGCTGATCATCGACCCCAAGCCGTTCGTGGGCGACCCCGCTTACGACGCCACCCAGCACCTACTCGATTCGCTGGAGCGGCTGGAGGCCGACCCCCTGGGCCTGGTGGCACGTTACGCGGGCTTGCTGGCTCTACCCGTCGAGCGGGTGCGGGCCTGGACCTTCGCACGTGCCGCCGCCGAGCGGCGCGACACCGACGAGGAGTGGGTCCGCTTCAACGCTCTGGCGCGGCGGCTGGCGCCAGCCTGACGCCGGAGCGGCGACGCGTGGCGACGCCGGTGTTCTACGGTCGGCGCGGCCCCTCGGCTGGCCGCGGCGCAGCTTCAGGCGGGACTCAGAGCGAGTAGCCGCCGTGCGCGTCGTCGCGCACCAGCTCGCCGTTACGAAGCACCAGCGTGCGCCGCTTGTAGCGGTCCACCAGGTCGCGGGCGTGCGTGGCCACCACCACGGTGGTGCCGCGCAGGTTGATGTCGTTGAGCAGCTCGAGTATCTCCGTGGCCGTGTCCGGGTCCAGGTTGCCCGTAGGCTCGTCGGTCAGCAGCAGGGGCGCGTCGGTGACCATGGCCCTGCCGATGGCCACGCGCTGTTGCTCACCCAGGCTGAGTTCGATGGGGTACGCCTTGCGCTTGTGCGCCAAACCCACCTGCCTGAGCACCTGCATGGCGCGCTGTTCCAGGTTGCCGCGCGCGCCCACGGCCCGCAGGGCGAACATCAGATTCTCGATGGCCGAGAGGTTATCCAGCAACCGGTGGTCCTGGAAGACCATGCCGATGCTGCGGCGGAACTGCGGCAACCTGCCCTCGCGGATGCGCGCCACGTCGTAGCCGTTCACCAGCACGCTGCCTTCGGTGGGGAGGATGCGCCTGAGCATGAGGCTCAACAACGTGGACTTGCCGGCGCCCGAGTGGCCCGTCAGGTAGACGAACTCGCCCTTGTCCACCCGGAAGTCCACGTTCTTGAGCGCGTGCGTGTGCGTGCGGGAGTACGTCTTGGTCACGTGCCGGAACTCGATCACGGCCGTGGAGAGGGGGGCGTGCGCGCCGCGCCTGCCAGCGGCCCGCGCGCTCACGGCAGCGCCTCCAGCGCCTCGAGCAGAGCTGCGTACGCCCCCTCGTCGTCTATGCGCGTGAGCACCCGCGTGTTGGGTGGCTGCGGCATGCCGCCCGTGCGGCCGTCTACCACGGTCATGCCGCGCGTGAGTTCCCCGTACTGCTCCACCGCCACGTGCCGCCGCACGGAGTCGAAGAGCTGCGGGTGGGTCACGGCCAGTACGGAGCAGGGGTCGTGCAGGGGGCCGACGGCTTCACCGTAGGTCTGCTCGTAGGCGTCGATGAAGAAACCCAGCAGGTCGGCCGCGAAGCGGGCCACCGTGCCGCCCAACTGGCGCACCTCCGCTACGCGGTAGCGGTCGATGAGGAACTGGTGGGTGAGGTCCAGGTCGGCCATGACGATATCGGCGCCGGAACCGAACACGATGGCAGCCGCCTCGGGGTCGGCCCAGATGTTGAACTCCGCCGTGGCGGTGATGTTACCGACCGTGGTGGCGCCACCCATGAGGCTGATGCCAGCCAGGCGCTGAGCCAGGGCGGGCTCCAGCGACAGTGCCAGGGCCACGTTGGTGAGGGGTCCCACCGCCACCAGGTGCAGGTCGTCGTGCTTCTCGGCGGCGGCCAGCAAGGCGCGCACGGCCGGCTGCGCGTCGGCCTGCCGCCGCAGTTCCGGCAGCTCGGGCCCGCCCAGGCCGTCCACGCCGTGGATGTGGGCAGCATGTCGCGCGGGCCGCGTGAGCGGCTTGGCGGCGCCGGCGTGAACGGGCACGTTCACGTCAGCCAGCTGGCAGGCCAGCAGGGCGTTGCGCACCGTGTACTCGAGGGCGGCGTTGCCGCTGACGGCGCTGACGCCGATCAGCTCCGAGGCGTGCGCCGCCACGAACAGGGCCAGCACGTCGTCGTGTCCAGGATCGCAGTCCAACCAGATAGGAACGGGCACCCCGGCAATATACCGCGGTGCCCGATCGTTCGTCTCGGTTGCAGGGCCACGATGACGCCGGCGGCGCCGACCCGCTCAGCCCTCGATCTTGTCGAGCTCCTCCTCGCTGGGGAGCACCATGGCGGCCACCGCGCGGTCTTCCTCGTCCACGCGCATGACGTTCACGCCCTGGGTGGAGCGGCCGTAGCTGCGCACGTCCGCCACCGTGGTGCGGATGACGATGCCGTGGTTGGTGAGCATGAGCAGCTCCTCGTTGCCCTGCACGGGCGTGAGGGTGACCATGTTGCCGGTGCGGTCGGTGAGGCGGTGGCCGATGACGCCCTGGCCGCCGCGACCCTGGAGGGGGAACTCGGCGAGCAGCGTGCGCTTGCCGAGACCCAGCTCGGTCAGACTCAGCAGCTCGGCGTTGGCCTTCTCGGACTCGGGGATGACGGCCAGGCTGACCACCTCGTCGTCCTTCTTGAGGCGGATGCCGATGACGCCCTGCGTGGCGCGGCCCGTGTCGCGAGCGTCCGCTTCCGCGAAGCGGATGGCCTGCCCGTGGCGCGTGCCAAGCACGATGTCGGCGCTGCCGTCCGTAATGCGCACGGCCACCAGCTCGTCGCCCTCCACCAGGTTGATGGCTACCAGGCCGGCGGAGGTGATGTTGACGTAGTCGCGGATGAGCGTGCGCTTGATGAGCCCGTTGCGGGTGGCGAACACGAAGTAGCCGGGTATGTCGAGGCTGCGCACCGACAGTACGGTCTGCACCCGCTCGCCGTCCTTGAGGGGCAGGATGTTGCTGATGTGGCTGCCGCGCGCGTTGCGCTCGAGCTCCGGCAGGTCGTAGATCTTCTCGCGGTACACGCGTCCCTGATCGGTGAAGAACAGCAGGTAGTCGTGCGTGCTACCCACCAGCAGCTGGGTGTTGAAGTCGTCGTCCTTGACGCTCTGACTGCGGGAGCCGCGCCCGCCGCGTGCCTGCGTGCGGTAGCTCGTGAGCGCCGTACGCTTGATGTAGCCGCCGTTGGTGAGCGTTACCACCATGGCCTCTTCGGCTATCAGGTCCTCTTTGGTGATGTCGTCCGAGAGGTCGGTGATGGCGGTGCGGCGCGGGTCGCCGAAGTCCTTCTTCTCGTCCAGCAGCTCCTTGCGGATGACGCGCTTGAGCTCGGTCTCGTCCGCCAGGATGAGCTCGAGGCGGGCGATCTCCTCCTGCAGCTCGCGGTACTCCTCCTGGATCTTCTCCCGCTCCAGGCCGGTGAGGCGCTGCAGGCGCATGTCCAGCACGGCCTGAGCTTGCGGCTCGGAGAGACCGAACTCGCGCATGAGGCCCGACTTGGCCTCGGGGCCGTCCTTCGAGCTGCGGATGAGGTTGATGACGGCGTCCAGGTCGTCGAGGGCGATGAGGTAGCCCTCGAGGATGTGGGCGCGCTCCTGCGCCTTCCTCAGCTCGTACTCGGAGCGCCGGCGGATGACCTCCGCGCGGTGCATGAGGAAGTGGCGCAGCAGCTCCTTCATGCCGAGGAGCCTGGGCGCGTTGTCCACGATGACGATGTTGTTGACCGAGAAGGTGGACTGCAGCTGGCTGAACTTGTAGAGCTGGTGCAGCACCACCTCGGCGTTGGCGCCGCGCTTCAGCTCGAAGACGATGCGCATGCCGTGACGGTCGGACTCGTCGCGGATGTTGGAGATGTCCTCGATCTTCTTGTCGCGCACCAACTGCGCCACCGTCTGGATGAGGGAGGTCTTGTTGACCTGATAAGGGATCTCCGTGACCACGATGATGTTGCGGCCGTTGTGCTCGTCGAAGTGCGCGCGGGCGCGCATGCGGATGGAGCCACGGCCCGTCTCGAAAGCCTGGCGGATACCGTCCCGGCCGATGAGGCCGCCGGTGGGGAAGTCCGGGCCCTGCATGTGCTGCATGAGCTGGTCGGTGGTGAGGTCCGGGTCCTCGAGCAGCGCCACCAGCGCGTCCACGGTCTCGCCCAGGTTGTGGGGCGCTAAGTTGCACGCCATGCCCACGGCGATGCCTGCCGCGCCGTTGACCACCAGATTGGGAACCGCTGAGGGCAGCACCGAGGGCTCCTGCATGGTGCCGTCGAAGTTGTCGCGGAAATCTACCGTTTCCTTGTCGATGTCGGCCAGCATGGCCTCGGCCACGGTCGTTAGGCGCGCCTCGGTGTAGCGATAGGCCGCGGCCGGGTCGCCGTCGACCGAGCCGAAGTTGCCCTGGCCGTCGACCAGCCGGTAGCGCAGGTTCCAGTCCTGCGCCAGCCGCACCATGGCGTCGTAGATGGCGGAGTCGCCGTGCGGGTGGTACTTACCGATGACCTCACCGACCACACCGGCGCTCTTGCTGTGCTTGCGGTTGCTGGCGAGGCCCATCTGGTTCATGGCGTAGAGGATCCGCCGCTGCACCGGCTTCAGCCCGTCGCGAACGTCCGGCAACGCGCGCGAGACGATGACCGACATGGCGTAGTTGATGAAACTGGTTTTTATCTCGTCCGTGATCGGGACGGGGATTACTTGACCTTCGTTCAAGGTGACCTCCACAGCCGACCGCGGGGCGGAGCGCAACCGAGCCGGCCCCGTTGCAGGGGGCGGGCCAGTGGGGAAGGTTCAACGCTCGTCGATGCCTGGAAACGGCCTCTCGCCGGTCGGCGGCCTGACAGGCGATTCTACCATTCCAGAGCGGCTTACCTCCGCTTCTCCCGGTACCTTCCGGCCGTGGTAGCGTCCGCTTCATGCTGGAGCGCTACAGCACCCCGGAGATGACCGAACTCTGGAGTCAGGCGAACAAGTACCGTGCCTGGTTGGAGGTCGAGCTGGCCGCCACCCGGGCCTTCGAGGAGTTGGGCGAGGTGCCCGCCGGGACCAGCGCCGCACTGACCGCCGCGGCCGAGCGCGCCCCGCTCGATGCGGCGTTCGCCGAACGAGTGGCCCAGCTCGAGAGGACGACGCGCCACGACGTCGTGGCTTTCACGCGCGCGCTGAGCGAGCGCTTCGGCGAGAGCGCGCGCTACATCCACTACGGACTGACCAGCACGGACGTGGTCGACACGGCTCAGAACGCACTGCTGGTGCGGGCGCTGGACCTCATCCTCACGGACTTAGCGAGCCTGCTGGAGGTCGTCACCGAACTGGCGCAGCGGCACCGGCACACCCCCACCATCGGGCGGACCCACGGAGTGCACGCCGAGCCCACCACCTTCGGACTGAAGTTCCTCAACTTCCGGGCCGCCTTCCTGAGGGACCAACGGCGCCTTCAGGCTGCGCGCCAGGCCGTGGGGGTGGCCATGCTCTCCGGCTCGGTGGGCACCTACGCCCACCTGCCCGCGGCGGTGGAGGAGAGCGTGGCGCGCAGCCTGGACCTGGAGCCCGACCCCGTGACCAACCAGACGGTGGCTCGCGACCGCCACGCGGAGCTGATGAGCGCCCTGGCCATCCTGGGCACCTCCGTCGAGCGGGTGGCGGTGGAGATACGGCACCTGCAGCGCAGCGAGGTGCGGGAGGCGCAGGAGGGCTTCGCGGCGGGCCAGGCAGGCTCCAGCTCCATGCCGCACAAGAAGAACCCCATAGCCTCGGAGAACCTCACCGGCATTGCGCGCCTGCTGCGCAGCAACCTGCAGGCGGCGCTGGAGAACGTGACGCTGTGGCACGAGCGAGATCTGAGTCACTCCTCGGTGGAGCGCGTGATCCTGCCGGACAGCACCACCATCGCCAGCTACGCCCTGCGCCGGCTGCGGCGCGTGCTGGAGAACCTGGTGGTGGACGAGGAGCGCATGCGCCAGAACCTGGACGCTCTGCACGGCCTGGTCTACTCGCAACGCCTTCTGCACATGCTGATAGGAGCGGGCGCCAGCCGCGAGGCCGCCTACGACCTGGTGCAGCGCGCCAGCCTCGAGGCGTGGCGCAGCGGCACCCACCTGAAGGCCCTGGTGGCGGCGGACCCCGACAACCCTTTGGGCGAGGAGGAGCTGGACGCGGCGTTCGATCCTGCCTGGTACCTGCGACAGGTGGACGACATCTACGCCCGGAACGGCCTCTGACCGCCGTTGCGGCGCGCGCTGCTGCTACCATCTGAACAACATGAAGGACCTAACGAGCAGGCAGGCGGATACAGGGGCCCCCGAGAGCGAACCGTTCGTGCTGCAGTGCTACGACGGGGAGAAGCTGGCCGGTTACGCCTGGCGGGCGGTGCCCGGTAGCGCGCCGGGCGTGTCCTCCGGCGGCCCGCGGGCGGTGCTGCTCATCCTCCACGGTTACGCCGAGCACGCCGGCCGCCACGCGGGCCTGGCCCGCGCCGCCGCGCGCGCCGGCTTCGACGTCTGGTCCTTCGACCAGCGCAACCATGGCAACAGCCCGGGACCGGTGCGCGGCTCGGTAGAGAGCTTCACGCCCGCACTGGCGGACCTGGCCGCGCTGCAGATGCATGCTCGCGAGGAGTCCGGCCGGGTGCCCAACTTCCTCTTCGGCCACAGCATGGGCGGCGCCATGGCCCTGCGCTACGCGCTGGACCACCCGGAACGCCTCGACGGTCTGGTGCTCAGCTCCCCCTTCCTGCTGGACGCGGCCAAGCGGCCCAAGGTGGTCACCGGGGCGGCTCCCATCCTCAAGAGCCTCTTCCCCAGCGTGCCAACGGCGCGCCTGTCCGCCGACGCCATCTCGCGCGAGCCCGACGAGATATCTCGCTACCTGGCGGACCCGCTCATCTACCACGGCGGCGTGCGCGCCGACGCGGGCGCCACCATGCTGCAGGAGGGCGCCGAACTGCTGCGCCTGGCTGGGGCGCTCAGCGTGGACACGCTGGTGGTGCACGGCTCAGCCGATCAGATCGCCGACGTGGAGGGTAGCCGCCGCCTGGCGGCCGCCTCGCCGCGCGTGCGCTACGTGGAGCAGGAGGGGGGCTTCCACGAGCTGCACCACGACGCACCCGACAGCGGGGTACCGCAGGCCACCCGCGCAGCCGTGGTCGATTGGTTGGAGGAGCGGTTGGCGGGCTCGTAGAAGCGGCGCAGCGAAGCTCAGCTTCCCGAACCCATGGAAAGGGCCCCGACCCTACCGCCGGCGGGTCACAGGTCCGTTCAGAGGACCCGGAGCACCATGAACTTCAGGTAACGCCCCTCGGGGAACGCCAGGGGCACGGGATGATCCAGCGCGTGGCCCTGCTCCGCTATCACCTGCACGCTTACGCCCGCCGCGCGCGCGGCCTCGGCCACCACCTCGCGGAACTGCTCCGGCGCCACCTGCGCCGTGCAGGAGGACGTCACCAGCAGGCCGCCCGGCTCCACTATGCGCAGGGCGTCACGGTTGAGCCGCATGTAGGCGCGCTGCGCCCGGCGGCGCTGCGCCGAGTTGTTGGCCAGCGAGGGGGGATCCACGATGACCATGTCGTAGCGCTGCTCCTGCTTGGCCCAGCGGGGCAGAGCGTCGAAGATGTCCGCCGCCAGCGCGCTGTGCTGCCCCTCGTGCGGGTTGAGCGCCACGTTGCGCTCGGCCGCCTCCAGAGCGGGCCGCGCGATGTCCACGCTGACCACGGCGGAGGCGCCGCCCGCCAAGGCGTAGACGCTGAAGGCACCGTTGTAGGCGAAGAGGTTGAGCACACGCCGGCCGCCGGCGAAGCGCCTGACCAACTGCCGGTTGTCGCGCTGGTCCAGGAAGAGGCCCGTCTTCTGACCGCGCCACGGGTCGGCCACGAACTTGAGGCCGTTCTCCGTGACGGTCAACTCGGGTGGGGGCAGCTCGCCCCACAGCGGGGTGAGGCCGTCGCCGCCCGAGCGGCTGCCCGAACGCCCGTCCGCTTGTGCCTCCGCCCCGCCGGTGTCGCCGCTGTCGTCCGTGTAGCCGCCGCGCAGCGCCACGCCCTTCAGCTTGAGGCCGCTACCCACCTCCTTGGCGATCTGCGGCAGGAACTGCTCCACGGACGAGGCGTAGGCCTTCATGACGGCGAACCGGCCGTAGCGGTCGCAGACCACGCCCGGTAGGTAGTCGCCCTCGCCGTTGATCAGCCGGTAGGCGTCGTTGCCCTCGCCGGGAAGCAGTTCCCGCAGGGTCAGGGCCCGCTGCACGCGGGAGCGGATGAGGTCCTGGCTGGGGCGCTCGCCGAAGAGCCGCAGGGCGATGGCGCCCGAGCCGTCGTACACGGCGTGCGAGGACGCGGTTCCCGCCTCCACCCGGACCACCGCACCGTGCGGCAACTCCGTGGCCCCCAGGTGATTGCGGTAGATCCACGGGTGGCCGGAACGCAACGCGGCCTCCAGCGACGAAGGTAGCGAGACTGTGCGCACGTCCGGGGGTGCGCCGCCGTTCAACCTAGGACCCGCTCCAACCGCGTCAGCGCCTCGCTCAGGATCTCCCGGCTGGTGGCGAAGTTGAAGCGTACGAAGCCCTGCCCGCCGGCGCCGAAGGTGGCGCCGTCGTTGAGGCCCACCTTGGCCCGCTCTACCAGCGCCTCCGCCGGGTTCTCGCCCAGGTCGAACGCGCGCAGGTCGAGCCAGGCCAGGTACGTGGCGGCCGGCTTGTGCACCTTCACCTTGGGCATGGTGCGGGCCACGCGCTGCAGCAGGTAGTCGCGGTTGTTCCGCAGGTAGCCGAGGACCTCGGTGAGCCAGGCGTCGCCGCCCCGGTAGGCGCCGATGGTGGCGGCCTGCGCCAGGATGTTGGGCGGGGTGGCCAGGCCCGCGCCGGCGCCGCTCATGCGCTCGAGCATGTCGTGGTCGCGGCTCACGGCGAAGCTGATCTTCAGGCCCGGGATGTTGAACGCCTTGGTAGGACCGTAGAGGGTGACGGTGCGCTCCGCGGCCGGGTGGTCCAGCGCGGCGATGGGCACGTGCTTACCGTCGAGGAGCAGGTCGGAGTGCAGGTCGTCGCTAACGATGGTGAGGCCATGCCGTTCGGCGAAGTCGGCCAGGCCCGTGAGTTCCTCGGTGGTGAACACGCGTCCTACGGGGTTGTGCGGGTTGCAGAGCATGAGCATGGAGGTCTTCTCGGAGACGGCGCGTTCCATGGCCTCGAAGTCGATGGTGTAGCCGTCCGGACCGTTCTGCAGCTCCACCTCCACCGGCACGCGCTGGGCGTTCTCGACCGCCATGCGGAAGGGCGGGTAGAGCGGCGTGAGCAGCATGATCTCGTCGCCCGGCTGCGAGAACGCCCGCACGGAGAGGCCGAGGCCGGAGCCGGTGGTGCCCAGCAGCGCCACGTCCTCGGGCGCGGTCTTCATGCCGTGGCGCTGGGTCAGGCGCTGCGCTACCGCCTCGCGCAGGCCGGGCAGGCCTTCGGGCATGAGGTAACCAAGGTCGTTGGTCTCCACCTGATCGTGGATGGCCTGCTTCACGGACTCCGCTATGGGGTAATCCATCTCGGCCACCCAGCACGGGAGCACGTCGGACGGGTAGTACTTCCACTTGGCGCCGGGCCGGGAGCGCAGCTCCTCCAGCGAGAGGGAGTCCAGGTTGCTACTTGCGGCGTATGTCATGCGGTCGAGTTTACCAGCCGCTCACCCGGAGCCCGTTCTACTTAGATCGCGGCGCCGGCGCACTATCATCGGGCCATGAAGCTAACGATCGAGCCGCCCGAGTGGGCCACGGAACTGCTCTCGGACATGACGGACATGGACCGGGCGCCCCTGGCGCTGGACGAGCCGGGCGAGCAACCCATCGAGTACGACCTGCCCGACGACGTGTACTTCGAGTACGGCTTCCGAGACGAGGAGGGGAACGTGGTCGGCGACCCCGCCAACGACAGGGGCGTGGTGTCGCCCTGGTTCCCCAACGCCAGCTCCGTGGTGGGGCCGGAATACAAGCCCGACGAGCTGGCCGAACTGGGTGACGCCAGACCGACCGGCGAGACCGAGAGGCTGAGGCTGACCAGCGACCTGCTGCCCGGTCAGACGCGCCGCGTGACCGTCTACACGTCCGCCGCTCACGTGGGCCTGGAGCTGCCGCTCGTGCTGGTGCAGGACGGCGTGGCCTTCAACCGCATCGGCCGCCTGAACGAAGTGGCGGACGTGCTGCTGCAGCGCGGTGAGGTTAGGCCCGCCCGCTTCGCCTTCGTGGAGCCCGTGGACCGGGTGGAGGAGTACGGCTTCTCGCTCGCCTACCGCCGGTTCGTGACCGAGGAGCTGCTGCCCAAGCTCGAGGCGGACTTCCCCTCCACGGGCGAGCGCATCTGGCTAGGGGCCAGCCTGGGCGGTCTCTTCTCCGCCACCGTGGCCATGGAGCAGCCCGAGCTGGTGGACGCGCTGGTGACCTTCTCCGGCGCCTTCCTGGGCACACCGGAGGAGAAGCGGTTCTACCGCACCGACGACTCCTGGTTGCTGGAACGGCTCGAGGAGGGTGCCCGGCCGCCCGCGCGCTGGTACATGGAGGTCGGCACCCTCGAGTGGCTGAACGCCGTGCACGGTCAGGTGGCGGAGGTGCTGGACCAGCGCGGCGCCGCCTACCAGCTGACGCGCCGCAGCGCGGGGCACAACTGGACCAGTTGGCGCAACGGACAGGCGCAGGCGCTGAGGTACGTGCTGGGGGTCTGAGGGCCGGCGGCTCCAGCCCGGCGCGGCGCCGTGGCGATCCCGAGCAGGTAGACGGGCGTCCGCCTGCAGGGCACGATTCGCCGTCAGCCGGCTGGTTAGCATGGGCGGCATGAGCACTAACCACAGCAGCAACGGAGAGGGCCGAGCCTCGCAGCCGGCCGAGGGTTCCAAGGGCGACTTCCGCATCGAGAAGGACACCCTGGGCGACGTGCAGGTGCCGGCCCACGCCTACTGGGGCGCGCAGACCCAGCGGTCGCTCCAGAACTTCCGCATAGGCAACCAGCGCATGCCGCTCGAGGTGGTGCGCGCCTTCGCCGTGCTGAAGAAGGCAGCCGCGCTGACCAACGCCGAGCTCACCGACTTCCCGCAGGAGAAGGCTGACCTCATCGCCCGCGTGTGTGACGAGATCATGGCCGGGGAGCTGGACGAGCACTTCCCGCTGGTGGTGTGGCAGACCGGCTCGGGCACGCAGTCCAACATGAACGTCAACGAGGTCATCTCCAACCGCGGTGCGGAGCTGACCGGCAACGCGCGCGGCAGCAAGACGCCGCTGAACCCGAACGACGACGTCAACAAGAGCCAGAGCTCCAACGACACCTTCCCCACGGCCATGTACATAGCGGCCTACACCGCGTTGGAGCGGCGCACGCTGCCCGAACTCAGGAACCTGGAGCAGGCTCTACGCGCCAAGTCCGAGGAGTTCGCCGGCAAGGTCAAGACCGGCCGCACCCACCTGATGGACGCCACGCCCCTCACCCTGGGGCAGGAGTTCGGCGGCTACGCCACCCAGGTGCAGAAGAGCATCGAGGCCGTGGAGGCCACCCTGCCGCACCTTGCCGAGCTGGCGCTGGGCGGCACGGCGGTGGGGACGGGTCTGAACACGCCGAAGGGCTACGCACAGAAGGTGGCCGACAAGATCGCGGAACTGACCGGCCTGCCCTTCCGTACGGCGGACGACAAGTTCGAGGCGCTCTCGGCCCACGACGCCATCGTGGAGTCGTCCGGCGCGCTCAGGCGCACGGCGGTGGCGCTCTTCACGGTGGCCAACAACATCCGCCTGCTGGGCTCCGGTCCGCGTAGCGGCATCGGCGAGATCCGCCTGCCGGAGAACGAGCCCGGCTCCAGCATCATGCCCGGCAAGGTCAACCCCACGCAGGCCGAGGCGCTGACCATGGTGTGCGCCCAGGTCATGGGCAACGACGCCGCCATCGCGGTGGGCGGCACCCACGGCCACCTACAGCTGAACGTCTTCAAGCCCCTCATGATCCACAACTTCCTGGAGTCCGCCAACCTGCTGGCGGACGCGGTGAACAGCTTCGTGGAGCACTGCGTGGTGGGCATCGAGGCGGACGAGGACCGCATGAACATGCACCTGGGTAACTCGCTCATGCTGGTCACCGCCCTCAACACCCGCATCGGCTACTACAAGGCGGCCGAGATAGCGCAGAAGGCGCACCGCGAGGGCACCACCCTGAAGGAGGCCACCGTGGCGCTCGGCTACCTCACCGCCGAGGAGTTCGACGAGGCCGTGGTCCCGGCCGACATGGTTGGGGAGTAACGGTTGGCGAGTAACGGTTGGCGAGGGGCGCCGTTAGGCGCCCCGCAGAACCTCAAGACATAG
>CAYXUE010000049.1:0-1539 GCA_964467885.1 uncultured bacterium
AGGTCGCGGATGATGACCTGGCGCTCGACCGCGTCGATGTCGGAGTGCATGTAGCGCACGCGCACGCCTTGGCTGGCGAGGTACTCGGTGAGGTCTTCCGCCATCTTCTTGGTGAGCGTGGTCACCAGTACCCGTTCGCCCTTCTCGGCCCGCTCGCGGGCGGCGAAGAGCAGATCGTCGATCTGCCCGCGGCTCGGCTTGACGGTGACCTGCGGGTCGACCAGTCCCGTGGGACGGATGACCTGCTCGGCTACCTGGTCGGACATGCTCAGCTCGGCCTCGGTGGGCGTGGCCGAGACGAACACCACCTGTCCCACGCGCTCCATGAACTCGTCCTGCTTGAGCGGGCGGTTGTCGAGGGCGGCCGGCAGGCGGAAGCCGTAATCGACGAGCGTCTGCTTGCGCGCCCGGTCGCCGTTGTACATGCCCCGGATCTGCGGCAGCATGACGTGCGACTCGTCCAGGAAGGCGATGAAGTCGTCGGGGAAGTAGTCGAGCAGCGTGTTGGGCGCGCTGCCGGGCGGCCTGCCCTCCAGGTAGCGCGAGTAGTTCTCGATGCCGTTGCAGTAGCCCAGGGTGCGCAGCATCTCGAGGTCGTAGTTGGTGCGCTCGCGCAGGCGCTGCTCCTCGAGCAGCTGGCCGTTCTCCTTGAAGAACTTCAGGCGCTTCTCCAGGTCGTGCTCTATGTTGAGGATGGCGGGCTGCAGCTTCTCGAACGGGGTCACGTAGTGCTTGGCTGGGAAGACGGTGGCCTTGTCCAGCTCGGCCGTCTCGTCGCCCGTGACCGGATCGATCATGGTTATGCGGTCTATCTCGTCGCCCCAGAGCTCTATGCGCAGGGGCTGCTCCTCGTACGCCGCCCAGATCTCTATGACGTCGCCGCGGGCGCGGAAGCGGCCGGCGGCCAGTTCCACGTCGTTCCGCTCGTACTGCTGCCTGACCAGGGTGGCGAGGATGTCGTCGCGCGGCATCTTCTTGCCCACATCCAGCAGCAGGTGGAGCTTCTCGTACTCGTCGGGCGAACCGAGGCCGTAGATGGCCGAGACGGAAGCCACCACGATGACGTCGCGCCGCGTGAGCAGGCTGCGCGTGGTCGAGTGCCGCAGCCGCTCCAGCTCCATGTTGATGTTGGCGTCCTTCTCTATGAAGAGGTCGCGCGAGGGCACGTAGGCTTCGGGTTGGTAGTAGTCGTAGTAGGAGATGAAGAACTCGACGGCAGCGTCAGGGAAGAGGTCGCGGAACTCAGCCGCCAGCTGGGCGGTGAGCACCTTGTTCGGCGCCAGCACCAGCGCTGGCCGCTGCGCCGCCTCGATGATCTTGGCCATGGTGAACGTCTTGCCGGTGCCGGTGGCGCCCAGCAGCGTCTGGAACCGCAGGCCGTCGTTCAGGCCCTCCACGATGGTGGAGATGGCCTCGGGCTGGTCCCCTTTCGGGGTGAACTCTGTATGTACCGTCAGCGGCATGACCCTTGATGCTACCGCAACGCCCGGCGGCGCCCGACCCTCCGCGTTACGCCATCTCCTCCTCGCTGGCGAACTG
>CAYXUE010000049.1:1639-16992 GCA_964467885.1 uncultured bacterium
CGCTCGTGGTGGTCCGGGCAAGGGCCGCCGACTCTCGACAGGGCCGCGTTACGCCATCTCCTCCTCGCTGGCGAACTGCCGTTCGTACAGCTCGGCGTACAGTCCGCCGGCTCTGAGCAGCTCCGCGTGAGTGCCGCGCTGCACGATGCGGCCGGAGTCGACCACCAGGATGGTGTCCGCCCCCTTCACCGTGGCCAGGCGGTGAGCTATCACGAAGGTGGTGCGGCCCCGCATGAGCACCTCCAGGGCCGCTTGCACCAGCGCCTCCGATTCGCTGTCCAGCGAGCTGGTGGCTTCGTCCAGGATGAGGATCCGCGGGTCCTTCAGCAGGGCCCGGGCTATGGCCACACGCTGCCGCTGGCCGCCCGACAGCTTCACCCCGCGTTCGCCCACCAGCGTGGCGTAACCCTCGTCCAGTTCGTCTATGAACTCGGCAGCGTTGGCCGCCCGCGCCGCGGACCGGACCTCCTCCTCCGTGGCGCCCGGTGAGCCGTAGCGGATGTTGGCCGCGATGCTGCCGGAGAAGAGCTGCGTCTCCTGCGGCACCCAGCCGATCTGGGAACGGAGGAACCCGAGCGGCAGGCGCCTGATGTCGATACCGTCCAGCGTTATGCGCCCCTGCTGGGGGTCGAAGAAGCGCGAGATGAGACTGACCATGGTGCTCTTGCCGGCGCCGCTGGGGCCGACCAGGGCCACCACTTCACCGGGCCTGGCCTTGAGTGATATGCCGCGTAGCACCGCCGCCTGCCGATCCGGATAACCGAACGAGACCTCCTCGAACTCCACGTGGCCCTCGACCCGTTCGGGCACGACGGGGTCGGCGGGCTCCTCCAGGTCCGTGGTCTCGTCCAGCAGTTCGAAGATACGCCTTGAGGCGCCGATGGCTTCCTGCAGCTGCGCCCACAGGCCGGTGAAGGACCCGACGGAGCCCGCCACGAACAGCGTGATGAGCAGGAAGCCCACCAGGTCGCCGCTCTGCATGGCGCCGCTGATCGCCAGTCGGCCGCCGTACCAGACGACCACGCCTATGCCCACGAAACCGAAGAGGATGACCGCCGGCACGAAGAGCGAGCGCAGCGCCACGCGGCGCAGCGCCTGCTCGAACGAGTCGTCGATGGCCGCCGCGTAGCGCTGCCTCTCGAACCGTTCGGCGGTGAACGACTTGACCACCCTTATCCCCTGGATGGCCTCCTCGGCGCTGGCGTTGGCGGCCGCCACCCGGTCCTGGAAGGCGGTGCTCACCCGCCTGAGGCGCCGGCCGAAGAAAGCCGCCGCGAAGGCCACCGCCGGCACCACGGTGAGCATGACCAGGGTGAGACGCACGTCGAGGTAGAAGAGCACCAGCAGGCCACCCAGCAGGTTGATGGCCTGGTTCACCAGCTGCGCCAGCGCCTGCGACACGGCGGCCTGCACGGTGGAGACGTCTGACGTCAGCCGCGACGTCATCTCGCCCGTCTGCCGCTCCTCGAAGAAGCGCACGGGCAGCGTGAGCAGGTGCGAGAAGAGATCCTTGCGCAGGTCGGCCACCACGGCCTCGCCCACCCGCCCCAGCTGGTAGGTCCGCGTGTAGTTGAACACCGCCTGCACCGCGACCAGCACGCCGATAGACAGCGCGGTGCGGTCGAGAAGCGCACGGGCGTCGCCCGCGTTGGCTCCGGGGGCGAAAGCGGTGTTGAGGAGGTTGCGGATGAGGAGGGGGAAGAGCAGCCCAACCAGGCTGGCCACGGTTACGGCCACCATGCCGGTCACCAGGCGACCGCGGTAGGGCCGCACGTAGGCGAACAGACGCCTCAGCTGGGCCATGTCCTGGCGGTCTACTCTGCGCTTGCGGCTGGCGGCTGGCGGGGCGGTGACGGCATCTGCCGGGCGGCTCTGCGACACGCCCAAGGGTACACTGGCCGGGAACGAACGAGGGCGCCCGCTGCGGGTGCCGAGCCTAGAGAGTGCGCCCCACACGGCGCTGCCGATCAGCTACGTGCGCGCCACCGGTTGGCGCCAGGAGTAGGAAGATGCACCACCAGTACACCGGGTCCACGCCCGACGACAGTTCCGAAGCCCCGCTGTGGACGCCCACCCCCGCGCAGGTCGAAGCGTCCGCCATGGACGCCTTCCGCCGCTTCGTGCAGGCCCGCACGGGCAGGGACCTGGCCGACTACGATCAGCTGCACGCCTTCAGCGTGGACGAGCCCCAGCGCTTCTGGCAACTGCTGGCCGAGTACCTGAAGGTCCCGTTCGGCGTCACCGCCAGCCGCGCCATGTCGGACGACCCCATGCCGCGTACGCGCTGGTTCGAGGGGGCCACGCTCAACTACGCCGAGGCGCTGCTCTACCCGCCCGACCTGAAGGATCCGCACGGCACCGCCATCATCGGTGTCACGGAGGAGGGGGCGGAGGTGCGGCTCTCGTGGCGCGAGCTGCGCGAACTGGTGGCCCGCATCCAGGCGGGCCTGCAGCGAGCCGGCGTGCAGCAGGGCGACGCGGTGGCGGCGTTCAGCGCCAACGTGCCGGAGACGGTAGCGCTGCTGCTGGCCTGCGCTGGGCTCGGAGTGGTCTTCAGCTCCTGTTCGCCCGACTTCGGGCAGGAAGCTGCCACGGCGCGCTTCGCGCAACTGAAGCCCAAGCTGCTCTTCGCCACTACCGGTTACGCCTACGGCGGTAAGCGCTTCGATACGTCCGCTGTGCTGCAGGGCATCGCGGCGGCGCTGCCCTCCCTGGAACAGGTGGTGGCACTGCCTTACCCGGGCTGGGCCGACGACCGCGAGCCGGACGACCTCGTGATGGAGTGGCAGCGGTGGCTGGGCGCGGGCGACGCGCCCGTGGAGCCCGTGCTCACGCAGCTGCCGTTCGATCATCCGCTCTACGTGCTGTACTCGTCGGGTACCACGGGGCTGCCCAAGGCCATGGTCCACCGCGCCGGCGGGGCGCTGCTGACCCACATGAAGGAGCAGCGCCTGCACTCGGGCATAGAACCCGGTGACGTGGTGTTCTACTTCACCACCTGCGGCTGGATGATGTGGAACTGGCTGGTCAGCGCACTGGCGCAGGCGGCCACCATCGTGCTCTACGACGGCTCGCCGGCCTGGCCCGACGCGGCGGCGCAGTTCCGTCTGGCGGACTCCCTGGGCGTCACCTTCTTCGGCACCTCGGCCCGCTTCCTCTCGGGCGCTCAAGCGCAGGGCCTCGAACCGCGCCGGGAACTGCCCCTGCAGCACCTGCGCACGGTGGCCTCCACGGGCTCGCCCCTCTCGCCCGAGGGGTTCCGCTACGTCTACCGCAGCATCAAGAGCGACGTTCATCTGGCCAGCATCTCGGGCGGCACCGACATCGTGGCCTGCTTCATGCTGGGCGTGCCCACCCTGCCCGTGTACGCCGGCCAGATCCAGCGGCCCGGGCTCGGCGTGGACCTGCGCGTGCTGGACGAGGAGGGGAACGACGTGGTGGGCCAGCCGGGCGAGCTGGTCTGCGCCGCGCCACTGCCCTCCATGCCGCTGGGTTTCCTGGGCGACGAGAGCTTCCAGCGCTACGAGGACGCCTACTTCGGGGTCTACCCGGGCCTGTGGCGCCACGGCGACCTGGTGGAGCGCACCGATGAGGGCGGGATCGTGGTCTACGGCCGCTCCGACGCCACCCTCAACCCGGGCGGCGTGCGCATCGGCACGGCCGAGATCTACCGCCCCCTCGAGAGCGTGCCCGAGGTGAGCGAGGCCGTGGCGGTAGGCAAGCGAACGGACGGCGATCAGGAGATATGGCTGCTGGTCACGCTCAAGGAAGGCGAGCTCACCGAAGAACTGAGCCGTCGGATAGTCTCCACCATCCGCTCGGGCGCGTCGCCGCGCCACGCCCCGCGGCGGGTGATCCAGGTGCCGCAGCTGCCCCGCACCCGTAGCGGTAAGTCCATGGAGCTGGCGGTGGCGCGCCTGGTGAACGGGCAGACCGTGCCCAACGTCGAGGTGATGGCCAACCCCGAGTGCGTACCGCTGATAGAGGAGACCCTGCGGCGGCTGTCCGCCGACTGAGCAGCACGCGGCCCCGCGGGGCGAAGTCCCACGCCTACGTGTGCTCGGGGTCCGGCTCGGTCAGAAGTTCTTGCCCAGTAAGCGCCCGACCTGCTGCTGCAGTTCCAGCTCGTGGAACGGCTTCTGCAGCGTCTCGGCCCGGGGCAGGGGGCGGAAGAGGCTCTGCCTGGGCGGCCTGTCGATCAGCAGCAGCATGGGCAGGTGGCCGTGGGCGCCGCTGCGTCGCACGTCGCGCACCACGTCCCAGGCGGCGCCCGCTGAGTCGTCTACCACCACGGCCTTCGGATGGTGCTCCTCTATGCCCTGCAGCGCGCGGTCGTAATCCTCCACCAGCTCCACGCGCAGGCCGGCCCGCAGGAGCGTGAGGCGCAGTAGTCGCGCCAGCGCGTCCGACGGCGTGACCACCAGAACGAGCGGCTCGTCCGCCGGGTAGGGCGCCTGCTCCAGAACGCCCAGCTCCGCTAGTTCGGCGAGCAGGTGGAACACCTTGCGCTCGCTCATGTCCAGCTCCGCGGCGATGCTGCGGGCCGAGCGCCGTCCGTCCACGTGACCGAGCACCTCCCAACCGCCCTGTGGCATCTCGACGGAGGTGGGGTCACCAGCCTTGAGGAAGACCAGCTCCGGCGCCACGCCGTTGCCGTACTCGTAGATGCCGGTGGCCACGCGCATCAGCAGGGCCAGGGCGTCGATGCCCTCACCGATGGGCGTCTGCGTGGCGTCCGGTTCGGGAGCCGTGAACTCGAACGCGCCGTCGCTCCAGCTCATGAGCTCCGAGAGGACCTCCAGTGCCTGCAGCTCCACCGCGGCCGCCAGGTCGTCCTCCTCGATGTAGCCCATGTCGACCGCCATGCGGCCGAGCAGCGTGCCCGGGTTCTCGGTGCGCTGCCGCTTGAGGATCTCCTGCACCTCGAGGAACGAGAGCAGGTCCATGCGGACCATGATCTCGCCCAGGTGGTTGCCGGGAGTCACGTGAGCGTAGGACAGGCGGCCCTGCTGGAAGTAGAGCCGCGCCCGCGACTCGTGCCGCGTGAGCGTCATGACGCCCGACTTCTGCGTGTTGGCTATCAGCTGGAACATGTCCGTCAGCGGGAGGTTCTTGAGGCTGCCGCGGATCATGCACTCCGCCCGTCGCGGGCCTCGAACAGCCCCAGATCCGCCTGGGAGCGAACGGGCGCGGGCAGCCCGAGGTGGCGGTAGGCCGCGTCCGTGGCCATGCGCCCCCGCGCCGTGCGGACCAGGAGGCCGCGCTGGATGAGGAACGGTTCGTAGACCTCCTCCAGGGTGGCGCGGTCCTCGGCCACGGCGGTGGCCAGCGTGTCGAGCCCGACCGGCCCGCCCGC
The DNA here is from genome assembly GCA_964467885.1 of uncultured bacterium. GTDB lineage: Bacteria > Deinococcota > Deinococci > Deinococcales > Trueperaceae > JAAYYF01. The sequence goes on from CAYXUE010000049.1 coordinate 6,996, forward strand.
GAACTTCTCGATCAGCGCCTCCAGGATGGCGCGGTCGCGGCGGTCGAGGCCTTCGTCGTCGATGCCCAGGGAGTCCAGCGCGCGCTTGGTGCGCTCCAGCGAGATGACGCTGTCGCCCGCCACCTGGGCGAAGTCGCGCACGCGGCGCAGCAGCCTCTTGGCGATGCGCATGGTGCCGCGCGAGCGGTGACCCATCTCCAGCGCAGCCGCCTCGTCCAGCTGGAAGCCGAGCTGCTCGGCATCGCGCATGATGCCCAGCGCCAGCTCCTCGTCCGTGTAGAACTCCAGATGCTCGAGGATGCCGAAGCGGCTGCGCAGCGGGCCCGTGATGAGGCCGGGCCTGGTGGTGGCCCCCACCAGCGTGAACTGCGGCAGCTCCAGGCGGATGGAACGGGCCGCGGGACCTTGCCCCAGCACGATGTCTATCTTGAACTCCTCCATGGCGGGGTAGAGGTGCTCCTCCGCCACGCGCCCCAACCTATGTATCTCGTCGATGAAGAGCACGTCGCCCGGCTCCAGGGCGTTGGTGAGGATGGCCGCCAGGTCGCCCGGCTTCTCGATGGCCGGTCCGGAGGTGACGCGGATGCCCACGCCGAGCTCGGCGGCGATGATGTGCGCCAGCGTGGTCTTGCCCAGCCCGGGCGGGCCGTACAGCAGCACGTGGTCCAGCGCCTCACGCCTGTCCCGCGCCGCTTCCAGGTAGACCTCGAGCTTGCGCTTGAGGCGCTTCTGGCCGACGTAATCTTGCAGGGAAGCGGGCCGGAGACGTACTTCATCCACGTGGCCGAGAGTACCACGCACCGCGCCTTCTCCCCGGCCCGGCAACTACGCGCTGCGCCCCGTGGGGTAGGCTTATGGGCGCTCGAAGGAGCCCGAGAACCGCGGCGCGGGACGTCGTCTATAAGGAGTACCAATGCAAACTCACAGGGTGCGTGTCGGCGACCAGGAGAGGGACCTCAGGATCGTCGATCTGGGCGACGTCTCGGTCGCCCTGCTCAACCTGCTCGGCGACACCGCACTTACCGAGGCGGCGGCCGAGGAGCTGGTGAAGCGGCTGCCGCACGGGGTGCAGACGCTGGTGACCCCGGAGGTGAAGGCCGTGCCGCTGGCCCACGCCATGAGCGTTCGCAGCGGCCTGCCCTACGTGGTGGCGCGCAAGACCGAGAAGCCGTACATGGTGGGCTCCGTCAAGAAGTCCGTGGTGAGCATCACCACAGGCAAGCCGCAGGACCTGGTCATCGACGGCTCCGACCTGCACAAGCTGGATGGCCGCAAGGTGGCCATCGTGGACGACGTCGTCAGCACGGGCGGCACCCTCACGGGGCTCGTGGAACTGCTGAACGAAGTGGGTGCCGAGGTCGTGGCCACCCTAGTGGTCTTCACGGAGGGCGAGGAGCGCGAGGACGTCATCGCGCTGGGCCATCTGCCGCTCTACCCGCACTAGTATTGGAGCGTAGCGCCAACGCGCGGGCCCGGTCCGCACCCTGCCCGCGGCTCGAAAGGTTGGGAGTTTGAGCATGGCTTCTGACGCCAAAGAGCGCATCCGCGAGCGCCTCGGTCTGGCCGAGGTGATCGGGGAGGTCGTGGCCCTCAAGCCCGCCGGGCGGGGGCAGCTGAAGGGGTTGTGCCCCTTCCACGACGAGAAGACGCCCAGCTTCCACGTGCATCAGGATCGCGGCTTCTACTACTGCTTCGGCTGCCAGGCCAAGGGCGACATCTTCGACTTCGTCATGCAGACCCGCTCCATGTCGTTCCCGGAAGCGCTCAAGCTTCTGGGGGATCGCGCGGGGGTGGAGGTGGGCCCGCCCTCCCCGAAGGCGGCGGTGCGGCGCGACCTCTTCGACGTGAACCAGGTGGCGCTCGACTACTTCCGCAGCCACCTGGCCGGCCCGGCGCTCGACTACCTGGAGGGGCGCGGCCTCACCCGCGAGACCATCGACGCGTTCGAGCTGGGCTTCGCCCCGGAGGGCTGGGACGGCCTGCTGAAGGCCGCCCTCACCAAGGGCGTCGACTCGGACGACCTCGTGACGCTGGGCCTGGTGGTGGAGAACGAGCGGGGGCGGCGCTACGACCGTTTCAGGGATCGCGTCATGTTCCCCATCCGCGACGCCCTGGGCCGCCTGGTGGGCTTCGCCGGGCGCGTGCTGGGCGACGGGCAACCGAAGTACCTGAACAGCCCCGAGTCCGAGCTGTTCCACAAGAGCGAACTGCTCTACGGCCTGGACCGCGCCCGCGGCGCCATGCGCGAGCAGGGCGAGGCGCTGGTTGTGGAGGGCTACATGGACGTCATCGCCCTGCACCAGGCCGGCTTCCCCACGGCGGTGGCCTCCCTGGGCACGGCCCTCACCGCCGGCCACGCCGACGCGCTAGCCCGGCTGGACGTCAGGCGCCTTTACCTGGCCTTCGACTCGGACGAGGCCGGCCAGCGCGCCATCCTGACCGGGCTCGACCAGACGGCCTCGCGGCGCTTCCTGGTTAAGGCCGTGACCGTGCCGCACGGTAAGGACCCGGCAGACGCCGTGCTGGGAGGCCATGCCGACGAGTTCCGCCAGGCGCTGGCTGGCGGCCTCTCCGAGGTGGAGTTCCGCTTCAACCGCGTGCTGGAACGTCACGACAAGGATCAGCTGGAGGGCCAGCGCGCCATCCTCGAGGAGCTGCAGAGCGTGCTGCGGCCGCGCGACGTGTTCGACCCGGTGGCGGCCGAGATGCGGCGGCTGGTGACGGAGCAGCTGGGCATCGACGCCGCGCGCCTGGACGACTGGTTGGCGCGCAGCGGCGGCCGCAGCACCAGCCTCACCGAAGTGAAGGGGCTCAGGCGCCGGCGGCCGCAGCTGGACCAGATGCGGCGGTTGGAGCTTGAGATCGCGGCCCTCGTGCTGCTGGAGCCGCGGCAGCTGGAGCGGCGCGTGCGCCTGGTGGCCGAGGAGTTCGCCTACGACCACGCGGACTCGGCCCTGGGTCGCTTCGTGGAGCTGGCGCGGAGCACGGAGTACAGCGTGGACGCCATCCTGGCGGCCTACGCCGAGCAGGAGGAGGGCAGCGTGGTGTTCGAGCGGCTCTTCGGCGGCTTCGACCAGGAAGACGCGCGCATAGACGTGGAGGATCAGCTGCGCAAGTCCCTCTCGCGGCTGCGCGAGTTCCAGCTCGAGGGCCACAAGGAGCAGTCCCGTGCGCGCCTGGCAGCCAGGCGTGACGAGCTCACCAGGTTGCTGGGGGCCGAGAACGGCGAACCGGAGGATCTGGAGTCGATCTACGCCGAACTGCAGGAGATTCAGGCCATGCTGGCAGCCCGCGACGCCGAACGCCGGTTGCGCGTGCCGGCAGCTTACGCGCGCCGCCGGCGCCGGAACTGACCCGTGAGAACCCGCGCCCTCCCGGCGCCACCACGTACCGACACGAGCTCAAGATGCCGCTGGCGCCGGGCGTTTCCACATGAGAGGGACATTTGTCCTAGATTGACACTCCCTAAAGGCCTTGGTATGTTCAGACCCGACGCGTCAGAGGCGCCAACTTGCGCAGAGACCGCGTTTTTTTGTGTGTTCACCGTTGTTCACGTCCATCAGTTCAGCCGAAGAACCTTAGCGTACTGATGTGAGGAAGGAGGGCCGCTTGGAAGCTCAAGGGGAACGACTGCTCCAGGACCTGGTCAAACAGGAGAAGAGCCTGGTTCTCAAGGTAGAAGAGGCCAAGGCGAAGGCGAAGCAGACGCTTGAGAAGGCCCACGCCGACGCTGCACGCACCGTGCAGGAAGCGCGCGCCAAAGCGGATGCCGAAGCCGAGGAGACGGCGCAGGCAGCTGCCAAGGAAGCCGCCAGCATCCGAGAAGAAGTCGTGAAGAGCGCTCGCGAGGCCGCGGAGGCTCTGGAAGCCAAGGCCACCGCCAACCAGTCCGCTGCCGTGTCGGTTGTCATGGAGAAGGTCTTGCCGTGATCGCCGAGATGGACCAGGTACTGGTCGTCGGTAGACGCAGCGGCGCCAAGGACGTGCTCACGGCGCTCCAGAACCTCGGGGTCATGCAGATCGACGACCTCGGCGGCGAGGAGGCCGACGACGCCCTGCGCCCGCTGCAGCTGACCGGTAACGACCTGGTCGCCAAGGAGACGTGGGACCGCCTCGTAGCGCGCTCCACCACCCTGCTGGACATGCTCGGCCTCCGCGCCGATCGCCAGCCGCGCGTGGAGGTCGGCGCCGACCCGGCGGTACTCGAATCCGAACTCGCCGGGCTCACCGAGCAGGTCGAGCGGCTCGTGGCCGAACGCGGCGAGCTGCGCGACGAGCTCGAGCTCAGCCAGACCTACCTACCGCTACTTCGCAACCTCGCTCCGCTCCAAGGACCGCTCGACGACGCCCGCTACCTCGCCGGCGTCGCGTTCCTTGTGAGCGACGACGACCTCGCCAAGCTGGAACCCAAGCTGGCGGAGGAGTTCGGCTCGGCGTACGCCCTGGCGGCCAAACCGTACAGCGGGCAGTCGCTCGCGGTGGCGGCCGTCATGCGCCACCAGCTGGCTGACTTCCGCGCCGCCCTCACGCGCCTCGGCGTGGCCGAGGTGCAGCTGCCCGAGCGTTACGCGGGTTACGGCGTGGCCAAGGCCGCGCACGTCATGGAGGAGCGCGCGCGCACTCAGCCCACGCGCCTCACCGAGATCGACGCGGAACTCGAGCAGTTGGGTCAGCAGCACGGCGCCAAGCTGGCGGCCGTCAACCGCGTGGCCCTCAACATGCAGAACCGCTTCGCCCGCCTGGAGGACATGGCGGAGGGACGCTACGCCTTCGCCCTCAAGGGCTGGGTGCCCAGCGACGAGTCCGGCGACGTGACCTCCGCGCTCGCCAGGCAGTTCGGTGACGACGTCATAGTCACCACCCGGCCGGCCGACGCGCACCACGACGAGGGCGTGCCGGTCAAGTTCGAGAACCCCGCCTGGGTGCGGCCGTTCACGGGCCTTCTTTCACTCTTCGCTCCGCCCAAGTACGGCAGCTTCGACCCGTCGTGGACGCTGGCGGTTTTCTTCCCGCTCTTCTTCGGGCTCGTGGTCGGCGACTTCGGCTTCGGCCTGCTGTTCGCCCTGCTCGCCTGGGCCCTGCGTCGCCGCGGCGAGTCCGGCAAGGAGCTCAGCCTCGGGCCGCTCGGCATCGTCATCCCGGCCGGCGCGCTCAAGCCCATCAGCACGGTCATCTTCTGGTGCGCGGGCTGGAGCATCGCCTGGGGGCTCGTGTTCGGTGAGGGCTTCGGCAACTTCTTCGAACGCTTCCCCGTCGGCCGTCCGCTCTTCTACACGCCGCTGCACCACGAGGTCGGCTACGGCATCTTCCAGATCCCCATCTTCCGCGTGGAGGTGTTCACCCCGCTGCTCTTGCTCAGCATCGGCTTCGGTGTGCTCCAGGTGGTGGGCGGCTGGGTCATCCGCGCCATCCAGGGCGCCAAGCACGGCGACCGCAAGCACCTGGCGGAGGGCATCGGCATGGCCTCCGGCCTGGTCGGCATCGTCGTTTTCGCCTGGGCGTTCCTGAACGGCTCCCTCACCACGCCGGTGATGGTCGTGGCCGGCGTGCTCATGGCCATCTTCCTGATAACCATCCCCTGGGGCGGGGCGCTGATGCTGGTGGAGATCATCTCGAACTCCGGCCACATCCTCAGCTACCTCCGTCTCTTCGCCGTCGGCCTCTCGGCCGCGCTGGTGGCCAACCTCGCCACCGACCTGGGCTTCGCGCTGTCGGGCGTGCTGCCGGTCATCGGGCCCATCCTGGGCATCCTGGTGGCCGCCGCCGTGCACCTCACCGCGCTGACCCTCACGATCATCGGGCATACGCTGCAGCCCCTGCGTCTGCAGTATGTCGAGTTCTTCACCAAGTTCGGGTTCTACGACGAGCCCGGCCGCCCTTACAGGCCCTTCAAACTCCTAGGAGGAAAGTGATGAAAAAAGCAGTTCGCGTTCTCTCGGCCATCTCCCTCTTCGCTCTCGTTGGCGCCTTCGCCTTCGCGCAGGGTGGTGACGGCGTCAGCGTCGGTACCGGTCTGATCGCCCTCGCCGCCGCCCTCGCCATCGGCATCCCCGCCGTGGCCGTGGCCATCGCCCAGGCCGCCATCGGTAGCGCCGGCGCCGGCACCCTCGCGGAGCGCCCTGAGTCCTTCGGTCAGATCCTCATCTACCTCGTCATCCCCGAAACCCTCATCATCTTCGGTTTCGTCATCGCGTTCTTCCTGAACAACCAGATCGGCGGGTAACGTGGCTGATCTTTCGGCTCTGCTCGACAAAGAGGCGAGCGCGGAGATCGAAACCATCCTCTCCGAGGCGCAAGCCCGCGCCTCGGAGATCGTCGCTGAGGCGACGAGCGAAGCGGAAGCGCTACTGGCTTCACGCAAGCGCGCCGCGGAGGCGCAGCGCGAAGCCGCGTTGGTCCGGGCCCGCTCCGCCGCGCAGCTCGAAGCCTCGTCGCTACGCCTCAAGGCGCAGCACGCCGGCGTCGAGAAGGTTTTCACCGCCGCCCGCCAGAAGATTATCGAACTGGCTCAGAACCCCGCCGAGTACGCTCCGGTCTTCTCGAAGCTGCTCAAGAGCGCGCTCGAAGGTGCGGGCAACCAGCCGCTCGAGGCCGTGGTGGTCAACCCGGCCGACAGCGAGATCGCCGCACAGGCCCTCAAGGAAGCCGGCGTGACCGCCCCCCTGGGAACGTCCGAGGACGTCAAGACCGGGGTCAGGCTGCGTACCGGCAACCGCTCCGTCATCGAGAGCACGCTCTTGGGCCGGCTCGAAGCCTTGCAGGGTGAGCTGGCGTCGGAGGTCTCCACGGCGCTGTTCGGCGCCAAGGCGAGCTGAGTAGAGATGTCCGCTGATTACGGCTACATCAACGCCCGTGTCAGGGGCATGCGCTCCCGGCTGCTGGGTCCCAACTTCTACCAGGCCGCGCTCGACGCCACCGATTACCGCGCCTTCCTCTCCACGCTGACGCAGACGCCCTACATGCGCGAGCTGGAGGAGGCGCAGGCGCGCAGCGAGGGGCTGGCGGTAGTGGATCAGGCCGTGGCGCGCAACTTCTACAACACGGCCCGCAGGCTCCTCTCGTTCTCGGACGGTCAGCCGCACGAGCTCATCGAGGTCCTGCTGCTGCCGTTCGACCTGTCCAACCTGAAGGCCATCGCCCGCGGCAAGCACGCCGACAAGGGGATAGAGGACATCCAGGGCTCGCTCTTCCCGGCGGGCTCCCTCAAGCCCTCGCTGCTGGAGGAGGCTGCGGCCACCTCCGACATGCCCAGCGCCGCGCAGGTGCTGGCTCTCAGCCGCAGCGAGCTGGCCACGGCCTTCCTCAAGGCCGCGCGGCAGTACCAGAACGACCAGGACCTGTTCGCCGTCGAGCTGGCGCTCGACAAGGCGTACTACGCCGCGGCCCTTCAACGGCTGAAGGACGCGGGTGCGCCGAGCGAACTCGTGCGTCACTTCCAGCGTGAGATAGACGCCACCAACCTCCTCACCGCGCTCAAGCTGCGCGGCCGCGAGGTGGACATCCAGCCCGGCGAGCTGTTCGTGCCGGGTGGACGCGAAGTGAAGCGCGCGGTCTTCGAGGCGCTGCTGGCGGACGGTGAGGGCGGTCTTCAGGCACTGTCCGACGGCGCCTTCGCCGGCGTGGCCGAAGCTGCCGCCCGGGGCGACCTGGCTGCGGCCGAGGGCGAAGTGCGCCGCTTGCTCGACGCAGGGGCCAAGCGCCTCGCGCTCGACCCGCTGGACATCGGGATAGTCGTCGACTTCCTGCGGCGCAAGGAGGAGGAAGCGGCGCAGCTCAGGCTCCTCGCCCGCGGCAAGTTCTACGGAGTACCGCGCGAGGCGCTGGAGAGGGAGTTGGCGCATGCCTAAGATGCTCGTCCTCACAGACGCCGAGACGGCCATCGGTTACCGCCTGGCCGGCGTGGAAGTGCGCGAGAGCGTTCCCGAGGACGCTCAGGAAGCGCTGGAAGAGATCATCGCGTCCGACGAGTACGGTCTGGTGGTCGTCGACGAAGGACTCATAAGCGACCCGACGAAGGCTTCGCAGCGCGCCATGCGCGGCCGCGAGTTGCCCGTCATACTAAGCGTGCCGAGTCTGGGCGCTACCTTCGGCGATAGCAGTGACGCCACCGCCTACATGAAGGAGCTGGTGCGCAGCGCCATCGGCTTCGACATAAAACTGGACTGAAGCAGGAGTACTGAATGGCCATCTCAGGCAAGATCCAAAAGATCTCCGGACCAGCCGTCATCGCCGAAGGCATGATGGGCGCCCGCATGTTCGACATCGTGCGTGTGGGCGACGAGCAGCTGATCGGGGAGATCATCCGTCTCGACGGGAACACCGCCTTCGTGCAGGTGTACGAAGACACCGCCGGCCTCACCGTCGGCGAACCCGTCGTCTCCACCGGACTACCGCTGGCGGTAGAGCTGGGGCCCGGGATGCTCAACGGCATCTTCGACGGCATCCAGCGTCCGCTCGACAAGATCCGTGAAGCGTCCGGCACCTACATCGACCGCGGTATCACCGTGAACTCGCTCTCCCGCGACAAGAAGTGGGAGTTCACCCCCAGCGTCAACGTGGGTGACGAGGTAACGCAGGGCGGCATCATCGGCACCGTGCCCGAGTTCGCCTTCGTGCACAAGATCCTGGTCCCGCCCGGCGTGAACGGCAAGATCAAGAGCATCGCCGCCGCCGGCGAGTACACCATCGACGAACCGGTGGCCACGCTCGAGGACGGCACCGAGATCAAGATGTACCACCCGTGGCCGGTGCGTCAGCCCCGCCCGGTGCAGCGCAAGCTGGACCCCGTCACGCCGTTCCTCACCGGCATGCGCATCCTCGACGTGCTCTTCCCGCTCACCATGGGCGGCACGGCGGCCATCCCCGGACCGTTCGGCTCGGGCAAGACCGTCACCCAGCAGTCCGTGGCCAAGTACGGCAACGCGGACATCGTGGTCTACGTGGGTTGCGGCGAGCGCGGCAACGAGATGACGGACGTGCTGGTCGAGTTCCCGGAACTGGAAGACCCCAAGACCGGCAACCCGCTCATGCACCGCACCGTGCTCATCGCCAACACCTCCAACATGCCGGTGGCCGCCCGCGAGGCGTCCATCTACACCGGCATCACGCTGGGCGAGTACTTCCGCGACATGGGTTACTCCGTGTCCATCATGGCGGACTCCACCAGCCGTTGGGCTGAAGCCCTGCGTGAGATCTCCTCGCGCCTCGAGGAGATGCCCGCCGAAGAAGGCTACCCGCCCTACCTGGCTTCCAGGCTGGCGGCGTTCTACGAGCGCGGCGGCCGCGTCACCACCCTCGCGGGTGAAGAGGGCGCCGTCTCCATCATCGGCGCCGTGAGCCCGGCCGGGGGCGACTTCTCCGAGCCCGTCACCCAGGCCACCCTGCGCATCACGGGCTGCTTCTGGGCGCTAGACGCCGGCTTGGCGCGCAGGCGCCACTTCCCGGCCATCAACTGGAACCGCTCCTACTCGCTGTTCACCCCCATCCTCGACGAGTGGTACCGCGAGAACGTGGCCCAGGACTACCCCGAGACCCGCGACCGCGCCGTGCAGCTCCTGCAGCAGGAGAGCGACCTCCAGGAGGTCGTGCAGCTGGTCGGTCCCGACGCCCTGCAGGACCAGGAGCGCCTCATCATCGAGATCGGCCGTATCCTGCGGCAGGACTTCCTGCAGCAGAACGGCTTCGACCCGGTGGACGCCAGCTCCTCCATGCCCAAGGCGTACGGTCTGCTCACCATGATGCTGCGCTTCTACGATCAGGCCCGCGCGGCCCTCGAGAGCGGCGCCACCGTGGACGAGATCCTGAAGAGCCCCGTCATCGAGAAGATCAACCGCGCTCGCTACGTAGCCGAAGACGAGTTCCCCCAGTACCGCGATGGCGTGATGGGCGAGCTCGAACAGGGCTTCGCAGTGACCGCCTGAGGAGCGTTGGATAATGAGCAGCAACCTACTTAAGAAGGAGTACAGCGAAGTCAGCTACGTGTCTGGCCCGCTGCTGT
>CAYXUE010000050.1:0-16903 GCA_964467885.1 uncultured bacterium
GAAGGCAAGCGCCCCGCCGGCGCCGCCGCTGAGGAGACCTACGAAGGCGCCGAAGGTGCCGACGAAGCTCCCGAAGAGGAAACCGCTGGGGATGATTCGGGGGATGAGGACGAGCTGGCGTAGATCTTCCTTCTAGGAAAGGGTCGTAGTTTCATGGGGGGCGCCGCCGAGCGCCCCCCATTTACATTTGGACTCTTGTTACCCAACGGGTGCCGGATTCCAGGGTCTAATCTAGTGCGCCCTCGCTTGACCAGGCCGATCGGATTCTCCGAATTCTTGAGTTTATTACGGGCCTCCGATAATCACTCGGCGCAACACAGTCCTTCGCCGCTTCCCATATCTCTAGATCGTTGTCAAGAATGGTCCCTAGCTGAATGAGATGGTCGGGATCCCGGGTTTCTAGTACTGCGGATCGAACGACTTCATCAACATGCGCACGCCATTCCTTTACTAATGGTGATTCGGATTCCGGTAATAGGGAGCCTCCATAGAGATTCAAGGCTTGTTGCAACTCTCCACTAGAAATGAGTTCAAGGACCCTTATAAAGTCCGCTCTGTATGTTGCTTCGATTCGGTAAGGACCAGATCCAATAGCCACCGTACGCCTTAGCCTCGAGACGCTCGCTTTAAGTGTTGACCGCGAAGCTGGTGCATCCCCGTGAATATGCGTTTGTAGTTGCTCTCCGGAGAGACCGTTTGAGTGGACAATAAGCGCGGTGAGTATTTCTGCTGCCCTTAACCCGATTTCATCTTCCTGCGAACCGGACACTACCTTTCTGCTCCCCAAGAAAACGAACTCGTGCTCGTACTCTAATTGTGTCCAAAGCTTCCTGACACTTTCCGTTAATGGATGCCGAGCACAAATTAGCTCCCACCCTGACTTTCCTAGCTCACGTAATCCATCAGACCCATGCCTAAGCGCCTCGACGGCCGCCTTTCTCCGCCCTTTCCTGAACCGGACAAGCGCTAGCCAGGCGGCGGATTGCGCGACGTGGAACTTGGATGAAACTGCACTGAGAGCTTCGAGAAGATGTTTCTCAGCAGAAGAAGAGTCGACCTCGCTAAGTGCAATGCCAACAACAAGTTCTGCGATAGCCTGCTCGTAGGGAGTAGACGAGCGACTCAGCGCGTATGCACTTTCTGCTAACCCCGCTGCAGACTCCCAATCGCCTTGTGCCACATACAGAGAGACCAAGCTTAGAGCCGTGAAGCAGTAGACCTCAATTGGGGCATTCTCATGGATACTGGAATAATGCGAATGCGCCTCAGCATACTCTCCTCTAAGCAGCGCAAGATCTCCTAGCGTAGAGGTAATTGCCTCGTATCCGGGAACGTCTACGTAAGACGTGCCGACGTCAAGTTTATCCAACAACTGGGCAGCCGCCTCGAGTTCCCCAAGCAGTAGCTTTGCGAAAGCATTTGTCGATAATGCAGACATGTACCGAAGATTCTCGTTCAACCCTCTCTGCTGGTACTCCTTCAGTGCCCACTCGGCCCACTCCGCGCCACTCTTATAGTTCCCTTGCCGAATCTCAACCTCTGCAATGTCAACTCCACAGGCGACCACCAGGTGCTCTGCACCGTCGCGCTCTGCAAGCCTCATAGCTTCTCGAAACAGTGAAATGGGTTCCGCACTTTGACCTTCCCAAGCCAACGCGAATCCGTGGGCTCGTAGTGTCGCAGGCGACCGGACCTTGGAAAGCGCATCCAAGGTTTCAGCCACCATTTCTCGTGTAGGCGCAACCACAGCGGAGGTGGCACGAATCTCCGGCGCCTCGGAGCTCACTAATGCTTCGCGGACGTGTCTACTAAATTCCCTTGGTCGGTTCGTAGCCAACGCTACCGCCACCAACCAATAGGCAATCTTCTCATCTCGTTTTACGTCCGGGGGTAGCGATTGAAGTCGAGACCATAAGTATGAATAGGATCCAGCGTTGAAGTAGAAGTTACCTACATCATCGATAAACTCTGGAAGCCGCTCGCATGCACGCGTACAAGCGAGCTCAAATGCGTCGCCCCACCTTTCCAGCCTAATGAGAGCGTCCAGAACTCCCTCAACAGTCAATGCTTCTCCCCAATTCCGAGCGTCCACGGCCAGCGCATGATGCTTTTCAGTGCTTAGGTCTTCCAACAGATTAGATCTAAACGCCGCGAACTTCGCCTCAGACTGAGTGAAAATCTCCAGGAGTTTGACATCAGAAACCGCGCCACGAGACTCACGCACCGCTTCGTCAAAACTCATATCTAGGAAGTCGCCTTCCATATGGGCAAAGTCTTGGATTCTCGTACTCTCCATTGACTCGTCAGCCACAACTAGCATTCGGGAAGCAGGTGTGAGGCTCTCGACAAGTAATTCAACCAGACCGTGGACTTTGTCTGCCCATCCTATGGCCAAGAAGACTGGCCCTACTAAAAGCTGGTAATCTGCCAACGCTTGCAGAACTTGATCTTTCGTGGCTCGCTCTCTTAACAGACTGGATCCCAGACCTGCGACTACCGCTTCTGTAAGCAGGTGCTCAATATCCATGAACTGGTTGTTCTCGTCTACCCAAATGATTATTTGGGGCGTGTCCAATCCGTGTAGACGGCGCAGCGCAAGCTCAACGCCCGACTCTCTTGAGCAAGTAAGAACCGTTTTCAGTGGTGCATGCAGGAGCTTTGGAACTACCCGGTCGTACCACGGACGCTTAAACACCGTGCTTCCCCCCCTTCAGTTAATAGACGTGTCTGTACACTATTTTCGATTGCACACTAACCCGATTGAAAATCCCTCTCACACATACGAAGCGAGAAAACCAACCTGGCTAGTTCCTTTGGGGACAGACCTACGTTACTAGATACTGCTTCCGAATGCACTAGGCTTTTGCCTAGGAACCACCTACGTCGCTAGTTCTGGGCGCGGCGGAAGCGCATGTAGGCCTCGCCTAACGAACTCCTCGTTCCTCGGCCTGGGACACACTCACTGCAATACTCTCGAGCAAAGCAATCTCGGTGTACCGGAGACCGTGCTTTGGAGCCAATCGAGCAATAAGTAGGATGGCTTGGTCGAGACGCAAGGATTCCCGAGAGTCTTCGCCCATGACCAATTGGGATAAGGACTGTAGCAACCATTCAAATCGAAGCAGGAAGTCCTCACGATCCTCTGAACTTTCATAGAGTCCCATCTCAGAGTCTAGGGCCTGCCCAATCTTAGAAATTACCCGCATTTTGAATGCAATCGTCTCTTCACCTTGATCAATCCAGGGGGCAGCTAATGTTTCCTTCCTTACTCCACGAGCTTCAGTAGCTTGCGATCCGAGTGCTGAAGCTGACCAATATAGGGCTGCCAAGAACGACAGGCCTACTATGACTGTTACTAGGAAGTGAAGGGGACTTATATTCAGAGCCTGCTTTGAAACCCAGATATTTAAGGCCGCGAGGCCCAACACGACAAGAGAGTTCGCAAGGGCTTGGTGAGACACTGGCCCGCCACTGGGGATTCGAACTCCGCTATGCGCCGTGCTGCCACGAGACGGCGCCGAGCGAGGCTCAGTTCTAAGAGACTCCCAAACTACATCTACTGGGTCCACCACACCGAGAACGATACTTCGCACGCGCACATTTTTCGTATAAATTCCGTGTGAGACGAAAAAAGTGTGGCCCCTAAGTTTAGGGGCCACACTTACAAACAGCGATTCTACTTAGCGCTGTGAAGCAGTCATTCCCGCCGAAACAATTACCGGCATAGCAATGATCGCGGCGAAAACGATAGCGGCAAAGATTCGCTTTCCAGTGTTCTTCATTCGTCCCATCCTCCCAAAGGCCCAATCTGCTTGGGCAATCCTCTTCATATACACGTTCCCAGTTGCAAATGAAGAGTACCGCGGGTCTCCCAACCCGGATAGCTCACTACGAGCTATTGAGATGCTTCAGGGTAGGCCAGAACCGTAGTGCGGCTCAAAACTCCACCCAACCTCTCCCGAAACACTACGCTCCCACGTAGCGAATCGAAGGATCTCCCAACCCTTTCGATTGACGACAATCTAGCAGTTCAGGTCAGCAAAATCAAGGCTCATCTGAGTCTCATTTGAGCGTCCCAGACGCTTAAAGTTAGTCCCAGACGAGATTGTCCGTGTGTTCAGTTAGTACAAGCTCCGCGAAGACCATGGCCGCATATCCCAAGCCCATATTGCAGATCAAAGTTGACTGGCACGAAGCATATACGACCTCTATCACGTGAATGAGCTATCCTATGCTTGAAGTGACAGACATATGGGAGCTAGTTCAAGATTCGTTTCCGGGGGTACGCCTGGAAAGCCCGATTCAAGGCTGGGCTTTTCTGGAACGTTTCGAGGAAGGGATAGCGGCTTACCATTCTCTGCCTAGCCCTAGTCCTAAGGACGATCGATGGGTGGGGGTCTGTTACTTCCAACTGTTACGCGACATGGAGGCTTTGGAAGCGCTTTACCGAGCGGCAAACCGGGGCGAAGAGGGCGCGCATGTCTACCTAGCCCATGTTCTGCCCTTCGTCGATAGAGGGTCTGATGCTTCGGAAGAGCTCCTCAAGGCAGATTTTGAACAGCTGTCTCCGTATGATAAGGCTCTTTACCATCGTGTTCTAAGTATTCGCGAGGAAACCAACGGCAACCTCCGGGAAGCGCTCCGCGCAGCCGAGGAGGCATGGAGGCGAATTCAAGGCGTTCCAGAGTACGCCGTATTAGCTCCTTCAATACTTGCTCAACTCGCCGTATTACATGGCAGGATTGGACGATCCCAGCGAGCTCTCTGGTTTCTAGAGCGTGGCCTTGTGTCCACCTCCGGTGGAGAACTGTTAAAGATGCGCATTCGGCGCGCGACAGTGCTAGTGAACCTGGGTCGATACCGCGAAGCCTTAGTTGAGCTGGATGCTCTAGAGCTTGCAGCCGACATGGAGCGGTACGAGCCGGAACGCCTATGGTTGCTAGGGCAGATTGCAATGGCAAATGGTAGTTTGCCCCTAGCAATCCAAAGATTCAATCAATCCGTAGAAGGTGCAGTTCGACTGCAGTTCAGCTACGAGGAGCTGATTAGCCACCTCGCCCTTGTTGGCGCCCTCGGAGTACGTGGCGACTTTGGAAAGGCGTTAGAGCACTTGACTCGTGCTCAAGCATTGATATCTGACAAGTCTGACCGGCTACAGTTTCGGTTTAGAGAAGTCCTCCTCAATCTCTGGATGGAGCGGTACACGAAACCTCACGCCCTTCAAGAGTTGGAGGGATTGGTCTTGGCATTCGGCGAAATGGGCCTGTTACAAGAACAAGCGTTAGTAAGATTACACCGTGCAGACCTGCTCCGATCTCTGGGTTCGGACCTATGGCAACGCGAACTCGACGAATTGCAGGCGTTGAGTGTATCTTTACAGAATCCAGCCCTGCTCGCGCGTGAGTGGATACTACTTTCTAAGCCAGATCTCCGGGAACTAGCCTTCTCGACACATCCGAGAATTGCTGGGGAAGCGCCGCTTGTATTAGAGGTACATACACTCGGGCATGAACGCCTAGAGATTGACGGCAAGACGGTCCACATACCTTTGAGGCGCGGCGTCGAAGTCTTGGCATATTTCCTAGAGCATAAAGCAGTCTCCCTTCGAAAGATTATGGCTGATGTGTTTCCCGACGAGAAACCCTCAGCTGCAAAGTCCTATTTCCACCAGTTCCGTCATCAACTTCGCGAGAATCTCGATGGGGTAGAGATTGAATACGATTCTGAAGCAAAGCTCTACCGGCTGCGGAGTGAAATCGACATCATATGGGATGTAAGCGAACTTAGGGCTGGGAGGGTAATTGGCGACACGGGAGTCTTTCTTCCCAATTCAGGCAACGAGTGGGCAAACCTAGTGGATCACTCATTGGACGAGGTCCGCTCCGAAGCGAGGTCACAGCGCTTGGGACCATCAAGTTGACTGAGAAAGGGTGCCGATTAGCTGATCTACCATTACTGTACCGGCACCCAGCCTTTACACCCCCCACCCACACCGAGTATGCTAATTAGTCGCAGCCGCGCCTCCTGGCAGGCGCATCCGGAGGGATCATGAAACTTGAAGCAATGAAGCGGGAGCCGGGTAAGTCCGGTCAGTTGCGCCGCACCGGCCGCATCCCCGCCATCATTTACAACCAGGAAGTCAACCAGTCCATCAGCATCGAGATGCGTGCCTTCGATAAGGCGTTCCGTGAGCAGGGCACCTCGAGCCTCATCGACATCGACGTTGAAGGCACCGTCTACCCCGTGCTGGTGAAGCAGGTGCAGATGAACAAGCGCCGCCGCGAGCCCATGCACGTGGACTTCTACGCCGTCACCGCCGACCAGGAAGTGGAAGTGAACGTGCCCATCGAGTTCGTGGGCACCCCGGTGGGCGTCAAGGAGCACGCCGGCCTGCTCGACGTGCAGCGCCGCGAGGTCCGCATCTCCATCCTGCCGCGCCTCATCCCCTCCGAAGTCGAGCTGGACGTCTCGGCCCTGGAAATAGGCGACAGCCTCCACGTCAGCTCCGTGGTCGCCAAGCTCCCCAGCGAGGCCACCGTGCTGGACGACCTCGAACTGGCCCTGTGCGCTGTCGTGCCGCCACGCCTGGCCGAGGCAGAGGAGACCGAAGAGGCCGAAACCGCTGGCGAGCCGGAACTCGTGGGTGGCGAAGGCGAAGCGGAAGGCGAAGCAGAGGCCGCATCCGAGGAGTGATCCTAGGTGTTCCGGCGTAAGGCCGCGCAAGCACCGAGCGCCAACGGCGTCCGCATCATCGTCGGTCTCGGCAACCCCGGACCCAAGTACACCAACACCCGGCATAACGCCGGGTTTTTGGTTGTGGACGAGCTGGCCCGGCGCCTCGGCGTCAGCATGCGCAGCGAGCGACAGGCGGAGCTGGGCCGGCTGGGCGCGGCGCTGGCGCCCGGCGGGAACGAGCTCATGCTCGTCAAGCCCCTCACGTTCATGAACCTCTCCGGCAAGGCCGTGCAGGCGGCTCTCACCCGTGCCCGCGCCAGGCCGGAGGGCCTCCTCGTCATCCACGACGACATAGACCTGCCCCTGGGCCGCCTGCGCTTCAAGCAGGGCGGCGGGGCGGGCGGCCAGCGCGGCGTGGCCAGCATCATCGGCGCCATCGGCGCTGACTTCCTGCGCCTCAAGGTCGGCGTGGGGCGACCGCCTGCCCAGTGGAGCACCGAGAACTGGGTGCTCAGCAAGTTCCAAGCCCACGAGGAGACCCTGCTGGCGGACGTGGTGCACGCCGCCGCCGACGCCGTAGAGCTCTACCTGAACAAGGACCTGGAGACGGCCATGAACCAGGTCAACGGCGTGGACCTGGCGCGGCAGGAGTCCTGAACCAGGCGCGGCGCGCTGCCGCCCAGGTCTGCGCCGTCGGGTGCTCCTGAAGCTCCCCTGACCCGCGGCTGGCTAAACTGCGGCGTGAACAAGATCCTGCGCACACTACTGGTACCACTGGCCGCCCTGCTGCTGGCGTCGGGTGCTCTCGCCCAGGACGCCATCTTCATCAACGTGGCCGATACGCACTCGGCCTACGACGCTTACCCGCACATCATCACCGCCGTGCAGGAAGTACTGACGGCCAACCCGGACGCGGACACCTACGTGGTGTTCAACGGCGACCTCTTCGAGCTGGGTAACACCCTGGCCTCCCGCAACCAGGGTCAACTGGACTGGCTCTTCCTGCAGCGCCTGAACGTGCTGGCGCCCGTGATCTTCAACCTCGGCAACCACGAGTTCGACTTCATAAGCTACCGCCAGTTCGTGATGGAGGCGCGCCAGCGCGACATCCGCGTCATCGGCGGCGTCATCGACGACTCGGCCGGCGCGCCCCTGCAGCCGGCGTACATCACGGTGGCGGCGGGCCCCGGCAGTATCACCGTTGTGGGCATAGCCACTGACCAGATGAGCACCTACCAGGCGGACGCGCGCGAGACCATCAGCGTGCCCACACCCGTGCGCCAGCTGCGGAACGTGCCCGCCAACCTGCCCAACCTCTACGTGCTCTCCCACGCCGGCGTGGCGGCCGACCGGCAGCTGATGGCCCTCCTCCACCCCGCCAACACTCTCGTGGTGGTGGGGGCGCACGACCACCTGAGCCTGGACACCGAGTACGAGGGCATCCTCTACCAGCACAACGGCTTCCGCGGCGAGTACCTGCGCGTGGTGGAGGCCACCGCCGTGCCGGAGGGCTGGCAGGTGAGCAGCCGGGTGCTTCAACTGGACGGCGTGGCGGCCGACGAGGCCTACGCCGCGGAGGTGGCCGCCGCCCGCGAGGCGCTGCTGGAACCGGCCGACCTAGAGAGCGTGGGCACCGTGCCGCAGGACCTCACCGTGCGCCAGGCCGCCGACTGGGCCACCGCCGCACTGCGCGACGCCGTGGGCGCCGACGTGGCGTTGCTAAATCACACCAGTTTCGGCTCCGGCCTGCAGGCTGGCGAGCTCAGCCTCTACCGCTTCAACGAGTTCATGCGCTTCGACAACGACGTCATGGTGGCCGAGGTGGACTCGGAGACCATGGCCACCATCATGAGCCGCGCCAACTTCGACGAGAACACCCCGCTGGAGGCCCGTACGGGCGACTTCGTGTACGCCAGCCCCCTCACGGTGGAGCCGGGCCGCACCTACCGCATGGTCACCAGCAGCTGGATAGCCATGGACTTCAACCAGCTCGGCTTCCTCGGCGTGGAGGGCATACCGTTCGAGAAGGTCGAGGGCGTGACCACCAAGGGGTTGCTGGCGGAGAGCCTCAGGTAGCGGCGCCCGGTCTTCTCTAGGCATCAGCTGCGCCGGTCCGCAGCCGGCCGGCAGGCCCGCTAACCTTGGAGTACGGTCACCGCCCGGCGCTCCATATGGCCAACGCGCGCCGGGCGATAATGCCTCTATCGTGGATCACCGCAATAAGAACGGCTCATCGTCCGCGGGCCTGCCCTCCCCCTGGCCCATCCGCGCCCCGCGCGGCAACACCCGCACCGCCAAAGGCTGGCTGCAGGAAGCCGCCAAGCGCATGCTGATGAACAACCTGGACCCCGAGGTGGCGGAGGCACCCGAGAAACTGGTGGTGTACGGCGGGCGAGGCAAGGCCGCGCGCGACTGGCAGTCGTACCACCGCATCATCGCCACGCTGGACAGGCTCGAGAACGACGAGACCCTGCTGGTGCAGTCCGGCAAACCCGTGGGCGTGTTCCGCACGCACGAGATGGCGCCGCGCGTGCTGATAGCCAACTCGAACCTCGTGCCCAAGTGGGCCACCTGGAACGAGTTCGACCGCCTGGACAGGGACGGCTTGATGATGTACGGCCAGATGACGGCCGGCTCCTGGATATACATCGGCACGCAGGGCATCCTGCAGGGCACCTACGAGACCTTCGCCGCCGCCGCGCGCCAGCACTTCGGCGGCACCCTGGCCGGCACCCTCACCGTCACCGCCGGGTTGGGCGGCATGGGTGGTGCGCAGCCGCTGGCCGTGACCCTCAACGGCGGCGCCGTCTTGGTGGTGGAGATTGACCCAACCCGCATACAGCGCCGGCTGGAGACCAACTACCTGGACGAGGCGGCCACGGACCTGGACGACGCGCTGGCGCGCCTGGCCCGGGCCATGAGCGAAAGGCGCCCGCTGTCCGTGGGGCTGCTGGGTAACGCCGCCGAGGTGCTGCCGGAGCTGGTGCGGCGCGGCGTGCAGGTGGACCTGGTCACCGACCAGACCAGCGCCCACGACCCCATGTACGGCTACCTGCCACCCGCCGAGGCGGACGAGGACCTCGACGTGACCCGCCAGGCCCAACCCGAGCAGTACCGCGCCCGAGTGCTCGAGGCCATGGCCCGCCACTGCGAGGCCATCGTGGACCTCAAAGAGCGCGGCGCCGTGGCCTTCGACTACGGCAACAACCTGCGCGCCTTCGCGCAGGAGGGCGGCTTCGGCAACGCCTTCTCCTACCCCGGCTTCGTGCCCGCCTTCATCCGCGATCAGTTCTGCGAGGGTCGGGGGCCGTTCCGCTGGGTGGCCCTCTCGGGCGACCCCGAGGACATCGCCAAGACGGACAAGGCGCTGCTGGAGCTCTTCCCCGAGGACGAGGGCCTGAAGCGTTGGCTCACCGAGGGCGTGAGCAAGTTCGCCTACCAGGGCCTGCCCGCCCGCATCTGCTGGCTGGGCTACGGCGAGCGCGACAAAGCCGGCCTGAAGTTCAACGAGATGGTGCGCTCCGGTGAGCTGAAGGCCCCCATAGTGATAGGCCGCGACCACCTGGACTCGGGCTCCGTGGCCAGCCCCTACCGCGAGACGGAGGCCATGCAGGACGGCTCGGACGCGGTGGCCGACTGGGCGCTGCTCAACTTCGCCCTGAACGCCGTCAGCGGCGCTGCCTGGGTGAGCTTCCACCACGGCGGCGGGGTGGGCATGGGCTACTCGCTTCACGCCGGGCAGGTCAGCGTGGCCGACGGCAGCGACCAGGCGGCCGAGCGTCTAGCACGGGTTCTACTGAACGACCCGGGCACGGGCGTCATGCGCCACGCCGACGCCGGCTACGATCACGCTATCGACATAGCCAAGGAACGCGGCGTGGACCTGCCCAGCGTTCCGGGCACCAGCGAGAAGTAAGGAGAGCCTACGTGAGTCAGCATGTGGTGCGCGGAGTGAGCGAGCTCTACACTCCCTACGATCTGGTCACGGATGCGGCCTTCGCGGTAGCGGACGGCCGCTTCGTCTGGGTGGGGCCGGCCGACCAGCTACCCTCCGAGTACGACACCTGGCCCGTGATCGATCTGGGTGGCAGCGGGGTCATACCCGGCTTGGTCGATAGCCACACGCACCTGGTGTGGGCCGGTGAGCGCGTGAACGAGTACGTGCGCCGCTCCGAGGGCGTCACGTACCTGCAGATCGGCGAGCAGGGCGGCGGCATCATGAGTACCGTGGAGGCCACGCGCAAGATGAGCGACGCCGGGCTGCTCATGCAGGCGCGCCGCCGCGCCAACGCCTTCCAGCGCGGCGGCGTCACCGCGCTGGAGGTCAAGTCCGGCTACGGCTTGAGCACCGAGCACGAACTACGCATGCTGAAGGTGGCGCGGCAGCTGGATCAGGACGGCCCGCAGCACATCACCACCACCCTGCTGGCGCACATGCCCGACCCCGAGGTGGACCGCACCAAGTACGTGGACCGCTTCGTAAGCGAGACACTGCCGGAGGCCAAGGCGCAGGGCCTGGCCGACGCGGTGGACGTGTTCATCGAACGGAACGCCTTCACGCTGGAGGAGGGCCGCCGCATCCTGGAGGCAGCGCTGGAGCACGACCTACCGGTGAAGGCGCACGTGGAGCAGTTCGGCAACTCGGGCGGCGCCAAGCTGATAGCCGAGCTGGGTGGCCTCTCGGCCGACCACCTGGAGTACGCCACGCGCGAGGACCTGGACGCCCTGGCCCAGGCTGGCAGCGTGGCCAACCTGCTGCCCCTGGCCGCCATGCTGCTCAAGGCGCCCCTGCCCCAAGCGGCCGACCTGCGAGCCAGCGGCGTGAAGGTGGCCGTGGCCTCGGACCACAACCCCGGCAGCAGCCCCATGTACGGTCTGCTGCCCGCCCTGCAGCTGGCGCTGGTGGCCACCGGCATGAGCGTGCACGAGACCCTCATAGCGGGCACCGCCAACGCCGCGGACGCGCTGGGGCGGCCCGAGTGGGGCCGGGTGCAACCCGGCGCCGTGGCCGATTACCTGGTGGTCAACGCGCCGCAGGCGCTCACGCCGCTCTACTCCTGGGGCAACCCCTCCCTGAAGGAGATGGTCATCGGGGGCAGCTCCGTGTGGCGTTCCGAGGGCTGAGCCCCCTAGCACGCACGCCCAGCCGCTGCCACCGCCGGACCAGGGCGGGCGCTGTGCCGTTCCCGCCTCAGCCCAACTCGTCCCACCACAACGCCAGCGTCTCGGCCAGCAGGCGAGCCGTCAGCAGCTCGCTGCGGCCGCTGGGGTCTAGGTTGGGCGCCAGCTCGGTGACGTCCAGGCCTACCAGGCGGTTGCGGCCGATGGTGGCAGCGATCAGGTCGCGCAGCTGCGCGTAGCTCAGGCCCTCCGGCTCCGGGCTGCTGGTACCCGGCAGCTCGCTGGGGTCCAGCGCGTCCACGTCCACGCTGAGGTACACGTTCTTACCGGCCGGCAGGGACTCGCTCACGCGCTCCAGCGAAGCATGCACCTCGGCAGCGCTGATCAGGGTGTGGCCGCGCTCCCGCGCCGCGCGGAACGCCTCGGCGTCGGCCCGCACCCCGCGCAGGCCCACCACCGTCACGTGCGTGAGGTTCGGCAGCTCCTCCACCGCGCGCCGGAACGGGCTCGAGTTGGCGAAGCGTGTGTCGTTGCGGCTGTCCGTGTAGTCCAGGTGCGCGTCCAGCTGCACCACGTGCAGGTCTTCCACATCGTGGTAGGCGCGCAGCAGCGGGTAGCTCACGTAATGATCGCCACCCACGAAGACGGGTAAGCGCGCCAGGCGCCTCACGGCTCGCGCGGCGGCGGTCATGCGCTCCGTGTTGAGCTGCGCCTCGGTCTGCGCCAGGTTCACGTCGCCGGCGTCCGCCAAGCGCGCGCCGGCCAGCCGGTAGGAGTGGGTGGCGAAGTCGTAGTAGCCCTCTGGCGGCAGGGCGTAGCGGCCGCTGGCGGCGCGCACGGCCGCCGGGGCGAACCGCGCGCCCGGCCGGTAGCCCACGGCGAAGTCGTGCGGCACGCCCAGGAAGGCAACATCGTAGGCGAACTCGTTGGGCGCCTGGCCCCCGTCCGCCTGGCCCGCGGCCTGCAGATCGGGCACGTACGGCGCCTTGAAGAAGGTGGCCGGGCCCGTGAAGCTCAGCTCCGTATGGCGTCCGCCTAACTCAGTTGCGCTCATGCCAGCTCCACTCCCGCCTGGGCCACGGCCGCCAGCAGGCTGCCGTCCCGCACAGCCTGGGCCACGGCCTCCACGTCCGGCTTCAGGTAGCGGTCGTCCTCCAGGTGCGGCACCAGCGTCCGCACGTGCCTGTGTGCTGCGGCCGCGCCCACCCCGGCGGTGAGGGGCGCCCGGAAGTCCAGCGCCTGCGCCGCGGCCAGCAGCTCCACCGCCAGCACGTACTGTGCGTTGGCTAGCACCTGCCGCAGCTTGCGGCAGGCGTGCGTGCCCATGCTCACGTGGTCCTCCTGGTTGGCGCTGGTGGTTATGGAATCCACCGACGCCGGGTGCGAGAGCACCTTGTTCTCGCTCACCAGCGCGGCGGCGGTGTACTGCGCCACCATGAAGCCGGAGTTCAGGCCGCCGTTCTCGCACAGGAAGGCGGGCAGGCCCGAGAGGGCGGGGTTCACCAGCTGCTCCGTGCGGCGCTCGCTGATGTTCGCCAGCTCCGCCACCGCCATGGTGGCGTAGTCGGCCACCAGCGCAAGCGGTTGCCCGTGGAAGTTGCCGGCGGAGATGACCACGCCCACCTCGTCGCCGCCACCGAAGGTGCCGTCCGTGCCCTCCTCCGCCGTGCCCACACCGTGGGCGCCGTACTGGCGCTCCTCTTCGCTGAGGCCGTGGGTCACCACCAAGGGGTTGTCGGTCACCGAGGCCATCTCCGTCTCCAGCACCTCCAGCGCGTGAGTCAGGGCGCGCCGGCTGGCGCCATGCACCTGCGGCACGCCGCGCAGCGAGTAGGGGTCCTGCACCTTGCCGCAACCCACGTGACTCAGCACTATCTCGGAGTCGGACAGCAGCGCGCGCAGGTTGCTGCTCACCCGCTTGAGGCCCTCGTGCGGCCGCAAGCGGCCCACGGCGGGATGGAACGGCATGTGGCTAGCCAGCAGGCCCTCGATGGTCATGGAGGCGGCCACGTCGGCCACCTGGGCCAGCCGCTCGGCGTCTATCAGCGCCAGCGCCAGCAGCGAGGCCATGGCCTGCGTGCCGTTGATGAGCGCCAGCCCCTCCTTGGCCTCCAGCCCCACCGGTTCGATGCCCGCCTGCGCCAGTGCTTCGGCGGCCGGCACGATCCGGCCGCCCACCTCCACCTGGCCCTCCCCTATCAGCGCCAGCGCCATGTGCGCCAGGGGCGCCAGGTCGCCCGACGCCCCCACCGATCCCTGCGAGGGGATCACGGGATGGATGTCAGCGTTCAGCATGGCCACCAGACGCTCCACCACCACTGGCCGCACGCCCGAAGCGCCGTGCGCCAGCGACTGGGCCCTGAGCAGCAGCATGCCGCGCACCACCTCGCGCTCGAACGGCTGGCCCACCCCCACGGCGTGCGAGAGGATGAGGTTGCGCTGCAACTGGCGGGTCTGGCTCTCCTCTATGCGGGTGTTGGCGAAGCGGCCGAAGCCGGTGGTCACGCCGTACACGGTCTGGCCCTCGGCCAGCAGCCGGTCCACGAAGGCGCGGTTCGCGGCCAGCCTGGAAAGCGCGGCGGCGCTCAGGCTCACTCGCCTGCGCCGCCGCGCCACGTCCTCGAACTCTTCGAGACTCAGATGAACATCTAGCTCTAGCATCGCCCCCGATCGTACTTGTCGCCGGGCTACTTCCGGAGTTGCGCCAGTAGACCCTTTACACGCGCCATCACGTCGGCGGCCTCCTCCAGACGGCGCTTCTCCTCCTCCACCACCTCGGCCGGTGCGTTGGCCACGAACTTCTCGTTGCCCAGCTTCTTCTCGGACTTGGCGTGCTCCGCCTCCAGCTTGGCCAGGCGGCGCTCCTGGCGCGCCACGTACTCGTCCACGTCCACCTGACCCGAGAGCGGCAACGTGACCTCCAGTTCGGGCACCGCCTGCGTGAGGGCCGGGCCCTCCGGCTTACCGCCAGCGATGCTGGCGCGCGCCAAGGCGCTGAACAGCTCGGCGGCCGCCGCGATCCGGCCGGCACCCGGTCCGTCCAGATGCACCTCCAGGCGGGCGGAGGGCGCCGCCTCCGCGTCCGACCGCAGCGCGCGCACGGCGCCCACGGCCGCCTGCAGGTGCCCGAACTCGCGCTCGGCGGCGGCGTCCAGGTGCTCCCCCTTCGGCTGCGGCCAGGACTCCAGCGCCACCTGCTCGTCGTGCCCCAGGGCGCGGTACAGCTCGCTGGTCACGTACGGCATCAGGGGGTGCTGCAGTTTGAGGATGGTTTCCAGCGCGTAGCGCAGCGTGGCTTTGGTGGTGGCGTCACCCGCCTGCAGGGCCGGCTTGGCGGCCTCCAAGTACCAGTCGCAGAACTCCGACCAGGCGAAGTCGTAGAGCTTGCGGGTGGCAGCGCCCAGGTCGTAGGTCTCGAGGTCCTCGGTGACCTCCCGGATGGTGCGCGAGAGGCGGCTCAGGATCCAACGGTCGGCCAGGCGAGTGGGCTCGGGTGCCTCTCCCGGTTCCGTGCCCTCCAGGTTGAGCATGGCGAAGCGGGCGGCGTTCCACAGCTTGTTGGCGTAGTTGCGGCCCATCTCCACGCGGCGCTCGTCCCAGCGGATGTCCTGCCCGCCGGTGGCCACGTAGCCCATCACGAACCGCAGGGCGTCCGCACCGTACTTCTCTATGACGTCCAGCGGGTCCACGCCGTTGCCGCGCGACTTGCTCATCTTCTGGCCCTCGGCGTCCAGCACCAGGCCGTGCAGCAGCACGTGCTCGAAGGGTCGCTGGCCCGTGAACTGGTAGGCGGCCAGCTGCATGCGCGCCACCCAGAAGAAGATGATGTCGTAGCCGGTGACCAGCACGTCCGTCGGGTAGAACTTCCTGTAGAAGGGGTCTTCGGTATCGGGCCAGCCCAGCGTGCTGAAGGGCCACAGGTTCGAACTGAACCAGGTGTCGAAAACGTCCTCGTCCTGGGTCATCTCGATGCCGGCGTACCGCGGGTCGTTGGGCGGGTCCAGGTCCGGGTTCTCGGGCGAGGGCACGTAGACGTTGCCCTCGGCGTCGTACCAGGCGGGTATGCGGTGGCCCCACCAGAGCTGGCGCGAGATGCACCAGTGACGCAGGTTGGCCAGCCAGTCGCGGTTCACCTTGGTGTAGCGCTCCGGGTGCACCTCTATCTCGCCCGAGTCCAGCGCCTGCAGCGCGCGCTTGGCCACCTCGTCGGTGTCGTAGAACCACTGCAGCGAAAGCATGGGCTCGACCGGCTCCTTGGTGCGCTCGCTGAGGCCGATGGGCACGGTGTGCTCCTCCACCTTCTTCAGGGCGCCGGCCTCCTCCAGCAGTGGCACCACGGCCTTGCGCGCCTCGAACCTGTCCAGCCCCCGCAGGGCTTCCGGCACCAGCTCGCCCGTCATGCGCGCGTCCAGCCCGATGACGCTGGGCCGCGGCAGGCCGTGCCTCTCGCCTATCTCGAAGTCGGTGGGGTCGTGCGCCGGTGTGATCTTCAGCGCGCCCGTGCCGAACTCCCGCTCCACCGCCTCGTCGGTGATGATGGGCACCCAGGTCTGGGTCAGCGGGATGCGCGCCCGGCGCCCCTCCAGCTCGGCGGCGCGCGGGTCTTCCGGGTTCAGGGCTATGGCCACGTCCGCGAAGATGGTCTCCGGCCGCACCGTGGCTATCACTATCTCGCCGCCAGCATCCAGCTCGTAGGCCAGGTGGTACAGGTGCCCGGGGCGCTCCTCGCGGTCCACCTCCAGGTCGGACAGCACCGTCTGGCTGACCGGGTCCCAGTTCACTATGCGCTCGCCGCGGTAAGCCAGGCCCTTGTGGTACAGCTCCACGAACTGCTTGCGCACTGCACGCGAGAGCCCCTCGTCCATGGTGAAGCGGGTGCGGGTCCAGTCGGCGCTGACGCCCAGGCGCCGCAGCTGCTCCAGGATGATGTCGCCCGACTCCTCCTTCCATTGCCACACGCGCTCCAGGAACTTCTCGCGGCCTAGGTCGTGGCGGCTCTTACCCTCCTTCTTCAGCTCGCGCTCCACCACCACCTGGGTGCTGATGCCGGCGTGGTCGGTGCCGGGCTGGAACAGGGCCTCGTAACCCTGCATGCGCTTGAAGCGGA
>CAYXUE010000051.1:0-16120 GCA_964467885.1 uncultured bacterium
CGTCGGCTGAGACGACGAGGAAGGGTTAGGAAATGGCACATAAGAAAGGCGTAGGTAGCACCCGCAACGGGCGCGACAGCCACTCCAAGCGCCTCGGAGTCAAGCGTTTCGATGGTCAGTTCGTGCTCGCCGGCAACATCCTCGTTCGCCAGCGCGGCACCAGGTTCAAGCCGGGCCAGAACGTGGGCGTGGGCAACGACTACACCCTCTTCGCCCTGCGCGACGGCTACGTCAAGTTCCACAACAAGGGCGCCAAGGGGCGCTTCGTGGCCATCGAGCAGCAGGCCGAGGCCGTCGCGGCTGATTGAAGCCGCGCGCAAGTAGGTAACGGATAGGGCGCGGCTCCCACGGGGGCCGCGCTATTTCATGGACGGACGGAGTGGATGATGGCTTTCAGGGACGTACTAGACATCACGGTGCAGGGCGGCAAAGGCGGCGACGGCGGCCTCTCGTTCATGCGCCTCAAGTACGTACCCAAGGGCGGCCCGGACGGCGGCCATGGAGGTCGGGGCGGCTCGGTCCATCTACGCGCCGTGGACGACATCACCTCGCTGTCACGCCTGGTGGGGCGTAGCCACTTCCGCGCTCCGGTGGGTCAGCAGGGCGAGGGCCGTAACAAGGCCGGCGCCTACGGTGAGGACATCTACATAGACGTACCGGTGGGTACCCTGGCGCACGACCTTGAGACCGGCGAGTTGGTGGCCGACCTCACGGAGGTGGGCGAGACCGCCGTTGTGGCTCGCGGTGGGGAGGGCGGCCGGGGTAACGCCACCTTCGCCACCTCCACCCGCCGGGCCCCGCGCTTCGCCGAGTTCGGCATGCCGGGCGAGACCCGCAAGCTACGCCTCGAACTGCGCACCATCGCCGACGTGGGGCTGGTGGGTTACCCCAACGCGGGCAAGTCGAGCCTGCTGGCGGCGCTCTCCAACTCGCGGCCCGAGATAGCCTCCTATCCCTTCACCACACTGAGCCCCAACCTGGGCGTGGTCGAGCGCGACCGCGGCCTCGAGCGCTTCACCATGGCCGACATCCCCGGCATCATCGAGGACGCCCACCTGGGCAAGGGGCTAGGGCTCGACTTCCTGCGCCACATCTCGCGCACCCGCCTGCTGGTGTTCGTGCTGGACGCTGCCGAGGAGCCCGTACGCACGTTCGAGTCCTTACGGCACGAACTGCAGGAGTACGACCCGGAGCTGCTGGAACGGCCGGCCCTGATCGTGCTCAACAAGGCCGACCTGTTGGAGGGGGTGGAGGAGTTCCTGCACGAGGCCGAGGCCGAGCTGGCCCGCTCCGGCTTGCCCGTCATGATCATCTCGGTGCTCACCGGGCAGGGCGTCCAGGAGCTGCGCGACGCCATCTTCGACCTCCTGCCCCCGCGGCCGGAGCTGACCAAGCAGCCGGACGCCAGGACCGTGCGCGTGGCGCCGGTGGAGGTGAAGCGCGACATGAGCGGGCAGGGCTGGGTGGTGACGGGCAGCGAGCTCGAGGCCATAGTCTCGCGCTTCGACCCCTCCAACGCCGAGGCGGTGGCCTACCTGCAGCACCACTTCAAGAGCCTGGGCGTCTACAAGCTCCTCAAGAAAGCGGGAGCCAAGACGGGTGACGACGTGCAGATCGGCGGCGCGGTCTTCGACTTCTTCGACGATACCGCCGCCGCCACGGAGGAACTGGAGCAGGACGTCTCGGAACGGGCCGGCCGGAGAGCGGCCGAGCGGACTCCGTACGGGGAGTCGCCAGATGACACGGAGCCGGACGAAGGCCTAGAGTCCGCAGGCGACGACGTTCGGGACGACGCGAACGGGGCCGAGGGCGCCTGGGCAGATGCCGAGGATGACGGCTAACCGCCCGGGTTGCGTGCTACCTTTGCCCTACGCCGGGCTTCGGGGGTTCGGCCCTGTGCGCGGAGATGGCGCCGCGGGTCAATCGACTAGCCCCCGGAACTCACAGCGCGCCGGCGTGCCACATGAGCGATAAGGCCCACATAGAAGGTCTTCTGGAAGAGATAACGCAGGCGTTCCCGGTCGACCGGTACCTGGAGCACGTCAGGAGCCTGGTCTCGCCCGGCCGCTTCGAGCACATCGTGCGTGTCACGGACATGGCCGTGCGCTCCGCTCGCGCCAACGGCCTGAGCCAGGAACAGGTGGAGCAGGTGGCGCTGGCCGCCGTGCTCCACGACGCCGCGCGCGACATGACGGACGAGGAACTCATGGAACTGGCGCCACCCGAGATGGAACTCGAGCGGCGCCACCCGCTGGCCCTGCACGGCAGGGCGGCGCGGGCCTTGGCGCTCCGGTGGGGTGTGCAGGACGAAGCCGTACTGGGGGCGATTGAGGGGCACGTGTTCGGGGTGCCGCAGGATGACTTGGTGGGCATGGCGGTCTACGTGGCCGACGTGTCCGAAGAAGGGCGAGGAGTGAACGAACGCATCAGAGAACTGGCCATGACGGACCTGGCCGCCGCCTACCAGCTGGCGGTGCGCGCCAAGGTCGACTACCTGCGGCGCACCGGTAAGGAGATCCACCCGGACACCATGGCCACATACCGCAGCATCGTCGGAGGCGCCGCGGGCGCGCCCGGGACCCCCTCGCTGGGTGCGGACGCGCGGGAGCAGCGGGCATGACGCGGAGGCGCGCGCGGCTGGTCACCCTACTGGGCGTCCTGGTGGCGGTCGTCGGGCTGGCCGGTTTCTGGCTCACCAACGACCTGGACCGCAAGACCCTGACCGCGGAGCAGCGCGGCATCCTCGGGCTGGAGGAGGACGACTTCCACGTCAGCTTCGTGGTGGCAGGGCTGGACATGAACTACATCGTCACCGAGGCCGAACCCGTATACCGCCAGGACGGCACCATCGTCGACTGGAACTGGCAGGGTTTCGTCAGCGACCAAGACACGCGCACGGACACCATCCTCTACGTGGCCATCACCGGCTCGGACATCTCCATGATCGCCCTGCCGCGCGACACCTTCCTGCCGGACCACTACATGAAGATCAATGCCGTCTACAACAGCCAGGGCGCGGACGCGCTGAGGAGCGAGGTCGAGGCCATCCTCGGAGTGCCCATCGACTACTACGCCCTGGTGAAACTGGACATCTTCAAGAACCTGGTCGACGCGCTCGGGGGTGTCACCGTGGACGTGCCCTACCGCATGGTCTATAACGACAACGCCGGCGGACTTCACATCAACTTCCACCCCGGGCCGCAGCGCATGGACGGTGAGGACGCCAGCAAGTTCATCCGCTACCGCAACCTGCTGAGAGGCGACATAGACCGGATAGAGAACGTGAAGCGCCTCGCCTACGCCATGCTGGCGCGGGTGAAAGAGCTCAACGTGCGCGCCGCCCTGACGGTGCCCGGCCTCATCGACACCTTCTTCAGCGACGTGGAGACCAACGCCAGCATCGGCCTCATGCGCGAGTTAGCCACGCGCCTGCCGGACCTCAAGCTCACCACCACGGCCACGCTGCCCATCGCAGAAGAGGAGCGTCTGCCTGCGCTCGGCTGGGTGGTCAACTACGACCCGGTGGAGGTCAACCGTTTCATGGCGCAGACCTTCGGCGGTCAGGCGCGCGAGTTCGTGGACAGCCCGGACACCACGCTCCTCATCACGGACCGCAGCGGCGTGCCCGGCGTTTCCGACTGGTACTTGGATCGCCTCGTAAAACTGGGCGTGCCGGAGGAGTCCATCATGGTCCGCAGCCTGGACGAGACCGACGCCGCCCCCACCAGGCTCATAGCCACGCAGGCCAGTTGGGCCGACGCCGATTACTACGCCTCGCTGCTGAACGTGGGCAAACAGCAGGTAGACCGCATGAGCCCATTCAGAAGCCGCGAATACCAGTTGGAACTCGTGCTCGGCACGGACGCCGAGGCCCGCACCGCGCGCGTTCCGCCACTCATGGCCATGCTCGACGTGCACACGGATCCCGCTTCCGCGGAAGCCCGATGATTCCGGAGGAGAACTCTTGACAGACAGCCATTCCGGGGCAGCCGCCCCCGGCGCAACCGACAGCGAAGCCAGTCCCGCAGCCGTGCAGCTGATCATCGACGCACTGGACGACAAGCGCGCCAAGGACGTCACCGTGCTCGACCTGCGCGAGGTCTCTACCAGCCTCGACTTCTTCATCATCGCCACGGGCGAATCCAGCCTGCAGCTGAAGGCGCTGGAGGAGTCCGTACGCGAGCGCATGAAGGCGGACAAGGTCCTACCCGACGGTGTGGAGGGGCCCTCCGATCGCTGGGTCCTGCTGGATTACGGCACGGTCGTCGTGCATCTCATGAGCCCCGAGGCGCGCGACTTCTACGATCTCGAAGGCCTCTGGGCCGACGCCACCACGCTGGAAGTAAGCCCCAGCTGAGGCGCCAGGCTGCACGGATGAGCACCCCCGACGCGCAGCCCCCGCAGGCACACATAGCCGCTCCCGCCCGGCACTGGGCGGAGCGCGTGGCTGAAAAGCACCTCCTCGCCAAGGGGTGGCGCCTGCTGGCCAGCAACTACCGGCTGCGCGGCGGCGAGCTCGATCTGGTGTTCGCCGCGCAGGGCGCCATCGTGGTGGTGGAAGTGAAGCAGCGCAGGAGCGTGGCCTACGGCCATCCGGGCGAGAGCATCGACGGGCGCAAGCTACGGCGCCTCAGGGCCACCGCACAGCACTACGTGAGCCAGGTCCTGAGGCGCCCCGAGGCGCGGGTGCGGCTGGACGCCGTGCTGGTGATCGGGGTGGAGGAACGCCACCACGTACAGCACCTGGAGAACATCGGGTGACCGGAGACAGCGTCCGCACAGCCATCACGTCCACAGCAGCCGGTAAGGGCGACGCCCCGCCGTTCTTGAGGGTCAAGGTCTGCGGCCTCACCAGGGTGGAGGACGCACTGGCGGCGGAACGCGCCGGCGCCGATGCGGTCGGCTTCGTGTTCGCCCCGGGTTCCAAACGTCGCATCAGCCCGGAGGAGGCCGCCGAGCTGTCCGCTGCGCTCGGTCCCTTCATCGCGCGGGTCGGCGTGTTCGTCGACGCGCCGGAGACCGACGTCGAGCGGGCCATCGAGACCGCCGGACTGAGCACCGTGCAGTTCCACGGCCAGGAGGCGCCAGCCTACGTGGCGCGGTTCAGGCACCGCGTCAAGGTCATCCGGGCCACCGCCTTCCGGCCGGACGTCACCCCGGAGGCGTTCCACGGCTACCCAGCTGACGCGGTGCTGCTGGACGCCAGCGTGCCGGGCTCGGGCCGCACCTTCGATTGGCAGCAGGCGGCCGCGTGGCGCGCTCACCCCCGCATGCTGCTGGCCGGTGGGCTCACTCCGCAGAACGTGGCGCTCGCGGTGGCCTCGCTGCGCCCCTTCGGCGTGGATGTCTCGAGCGGGGTGGAGTCGGCGCCCGGGGTGAAGAGCGCCGAGCTGATCCAACGCTTCATCCGGGCTGCCCGTGGGGAGGGCGCCACGTCGCCGCGCTAGGTTCATGGGGCAGTGGTCGGACCGCTGACTCGGCGAGGACTCACAGTTGCCGTAGCCACCGGGCCTCCTAGGTTATCCACAATTAAGGGCAGTTCTCCACAAGCTTGTGGACAAGCCGGACGGCTTCGCCGGGGAGACCGTTATCCACGGGACGAACGCAAGAAACGCGTCCCTCACGCTATTTCAGCGTATATGCCGGGCCCGGCTGTGCACTACCAAGGCCCGCCAAGCTTTGTCAATACACGGGAGTTATCCACAGCGGCCCCTGGTCTGTCCACAACCGAGGCTCGGGTGCGCCCAACGCCCTCTCAGACGTTCCATATACGCCCCGGGGGCGTGCTCCACGTGGCAGGTGGGGAGAAGCGGACGGCAGGTGAGCCGATGGCGGGGCCAACGGGCGAGGGCCGCTCCAGGGACGCGGCCGGTCGGGCGCGGTGCGCGTAGGGGGCGATGTACTCTAGCCGTGAGATAACGACGTTGGAAGTCCGGGTGTCGATGTCTAGCGCCTGGCACGTGCACGGCGCGGCCGGCAGGAGGAGAGTGCGGTGATGAGCGCGATGAAGGTAGTGAGTATCCAGGAGTCTCGCAAGTTCTCGCTGGACGAGGTGCAGGTGAGGCCGCTGCTCCAGCGGGAAGACCTGGACGCGGAGCTGCTCTGCTTCGAGGCGGGGCAGCAAGCCGCACCGCGCACGTTCGAGCGCACCGTGGTCTACCAGGTGCTGGAGGGCGAGGCCCTCGTCAGCGCGGGCGGCTCGCGCGAGCGGCTCGGCAAGGGCCGGCTGCTCACCGTTGACGCCGGCGTCGAACACAACGTGGAGAACGCGGGTGGCGGACTGCTGGTCGTGCTAGCCATCCGGCCCAGCTGACCGTGAGCAAGAAGTACCGCTTGCCCGACGGGCTGGAACTCGAGGAGCGCCGGGCGGAGGGCTTCGTGAAGAACCGCCAGGCGTGGCGCGCCGCCGCCGAGGCGCTCGAGGCGGGGCGCGCCCAGATCCACCAGGGCGGGGGAGCCCGCGCCGCCGACAGGCAGCACGCCAAGAACCGGCTCACGGCCCGCGAACGCGTGCGCTTGCTTCTGGACGAAGGCGCCGCGTTCGACGAGCTGATGACCTTCGCGGGTCACGGCATGTACCAGGACGAGGGCGGCGCCCCAGCCGGCGGCGTCATCACCGGCATCGGCAGGGTGGCGGACCGCGACTGGATGATCGTGGCCAACGACGCCACGGTGAAGGCCGGCGCCTTCTTCCCCATAACCGCCAAGAAGGTCATAAGGGCCCAGACGATCGCCATGGAGAACCGGCTGCCCACCATCTACCTGGTGGACTCCGCCGGCGTATACCTGCCCATGCAGGACGAGATCTTCCCGGATCAGGACGACTTCGGGCGCGTCTTCTACCTTAACGCCCGCATGAGCGCCGCGGGCATCCCCCAGCTGGCGGCCATCATGGGCAACTGCGTGGCGGGCGGAGCCTACCTGCCGGTCATGTGCGACACGCTGGTCATGACCGAGGGCTCGGGCCTCTACCTGGCCGGTCCGGCGCTCGTGAAGGCCGCCATCGGCCAGGACGTCAGCAGCGAGGAGCTCGGCGGCGCAACCATGCACGCGGAGGTCTCGGGCACCGTGGACTTCAAGGAGCCTGACGATGAGCATGCCATCGCGCGCCTGCGGCGACTGGCCGCCGCCTACGCACCGCCCGAGCTGGCCGCCTGGGCGCGCGGTCGCGTGGAGACCCGCGAGCCCGCCGCCAGAGAACAGGACCTGCTCGGCATCCTGCCGGTGGACGGCGGCAACAAGCCGTACGACATGCGAGCGGTGCTGGCGCGCCTGCTGGACGGCTCGGAGTTCGACGAGTTCAAGGCGGACTACGGCCAGACGATCATCACCGGCATGGGCCGCCTGGGTGGTTACTCGGTGGGCGTGGTGGCCAACCAGAAGCTCGTCGTCAAGCGCAAGGGCGCCATCGAGATCGGCGGCGTCATCTACGCCGAGGCCGCGGACAAAGCTGCACGCTTCGTGCTGGACTGCAACCAGGCTGGCGTGCCCATCATCTTCCTGCACGACGTGAACGGCTTCATGGTGGGCAAGCAGAGCGAGGAAGACGGCATCATCCGCCGCGGCGCCAAGCTGGTGAACGCCGTCTCCAACAGCGTGGTGCCCCGGCTGACGGTCATCGTGGGCGGTTCGTACGGGGCCGGCCACTACGCCATGAGCGGCAAGGCCTACGCGCCGCGCTTCATCTTCGCGCTGCCCAGCGCGCGTTACAGCGTCATGGGCGGGCAGCAGGCGGCCAAGACCATCCTCGACATCCAGGCCGCCCAGCTGCGCCGCCAGGGACTGCTCGAGGACGACGAGGCGCTGGAGGACCTGCGCCGCCGCATCGAGGCCGACTACGCGGAGGCGCTCGACATCCGCTACGCTGCCGCGCGCCTGTGGGTGGACGAGGTGGTGCTGCCCGAGGAACTGCGCACACGCCTCATCCGCGCCCTCGACGCCTGCGCGCTGGACAACGAACCCGAACCCTTCAAGCTGGGGGTCTTCCAGGTTTGAGCTTCCTGACGCCCAGCGCCCTCTGGCTCCTGGCGCTGCTGCCCGTGGTGGTGGCGCTGCACTACCTGCGTGCCAGGCGGCGCCGTTACGAGGTGCCTGCCCTGTTCCTCTGGCGGAGGGCGCAGTCCGCCCTGGCCCGCCGCCGGCGCTTCTCGCCCACCTGGCTGCTGCTGGCACAGCTGCTCTTCGTGACGCTGGCCGCCGTGGCCCTGGCGCGCCCCGTGCTGACGGGCGGCGAGCGGCCCGACCGTGTGCTGATAGTGGACACCTCGGCCAGCATGGCGGCGCTCGACGGAGGGAGCACGCGCATCGCCCGGGCCGTGGACGGGGCGCGCCAGCTGCTCGGGGGTGCTGGCCGGGTGGCGCTCATAAGGGCCGGCCTCGACGCCAGGCTGGTTGCGCCGCTCGATACCGACGCCGGTGAGTTGGCCGCCGCCCTGGCGAGCCTGCGGGCAGGCGACGCCGGCGGAGACCTATCGCGTGCCATGGAACTAGCCACGACCCTCCTGCCGGGGGCGGAGATCCACGTCTTCACGGATCATGACGCCCGGCTGGGAGCGGCGCAGGTCCACCGGGTGGACGACGCGGCGCAGAGCTTGGAGAACGTGGGTATCAGCGCCTTCGAGATAGGGGTGGGGCAGGCGTTCGTGGGCGTGGTGGCCAGCGGCGCGCGGCCCGCTCAGGTCGATGTGGAACTCCGGCAGGGTGAGACGCAGCTGGCGCGCGCCACCGTGCTGGTGCCCGGCGGCGGCACCGGCAGCGTCACCTTCCCGCTGACGGACGTGAGCGGCGTGGTGGAGGCGCGCCTGGTGCCGCCGCCGGGCGACGCCCTGGCGCTCGACGACGTGGCGTACGCCGGCAGCCGCGCGCTGCAAGTGGTGAGTAACGACGCCTACGAGCCGCTCATGCGCGCTCTGATGGCCGTGCCGCTTACCACCGTGTCCACGGCGCCCGACGCGGCCTTCCGGCCCAACGCCGACTTGAAGGTCGTGAGCCGCGAGAGCGCCGAGGACCTGCCGCCGGGCAACTACCTGCTCTTCCCGCCGCGGGCGGCCGAGCCGGAGTACCAGCTCATAAGCGACTGGAACCGGGCGGACCCCCTCATGCGCTTCGTTGACCTGCGCGACGTCGTGGTGGGCCTGAACCCCGAACGGCCGGCCTGGGACGAGGCGGGCTGGCGTGTGCTGGCCCGCACCGCCGACCTCACTCCCGTGGTGCGCGTGAGGGAGGACGGGACCGGCGTCACGGTGCAGCTGGCCTTCCATCCGGCGCAATCGGACGTCGTGCTGCGGCCGGCCTTCCCGGCCCTGGTAGCAAACCTGCTGGGGCGACTGGACACCACCGTGCGGGTGAGGCTAGGCGAGCCCCTGCCGGGCGGAGCGGAGCCCGTGCTCGAGCCGGGACCGTACACGGTGCCGGCCGCCGAGGGCCCCGCCGCGCCGGTGTACGCCAGCTTGCTCGCCCCGGAGGAGTCGCGACTGCCGGTAACCTCGTCCCAGGCGCCGTTGGAAACGGCGGTGAGCGCTACTACGGTCGCGTCTGAGTCGGCCGGCGCTGCGGGTGAGGAGCGCGGCCTGAGCGGCTTCCTGCGCAGCGGCGGCCCCACGACCCTGGCCACGGTGCTGCTGACGCTGGCCCTGCTCGCCCTCCTGGCGGAATGGCTCCTGTTCAGCGGCGGGAAGGCCAGGCGGCTGGTAGGCTGAGGCGCGTGGCGCGAGTCGACATCGGACTGCCTTTCGTAACGGTGCTGATACTTGTAGGTGGCCTGGCCACCCTCAACAGCGCCGCTCCCAGCAACGAGTTCATGCGGCAGCTGGCCTTCCTCGGGGGCGGGCTGGTGCTCATCGGACTGTTGGTGTGGGCGGGCAAGAACCGCGTGCTGCGCTGGATCCCGCACCTATACGTGCTGAGCGTGGCCCTGCTGGTGATGACCTTCCTATTCGGGCGCGAGGTCAACGGCGCCAAGTCGTGGCTCTACATCGGGCCGCTGCCCGGCTTCCAGCCCTCCGAACTGGCCAAGATCGCGCTGCTACTGGCCCTGGCCACCGCGCTCCACGAGCGCCCCATAGGGCGGCTCACCGACTACCTGCGGGTAGGGCTGCTGGCCCTGCCGCCCATCGGGCTCGTGCTCATCGAACCCGACCTGGGCAGCGGTCTCGTGCTCACCGCCCTGGCGGCTGGCATGGTGCTCGTGCGCGGCGTGCCCTGGAAGCAGCTGGTGCTGCTCCTGCTGGTGGCCGGCATAGCCGTGCCCACAGTGGTCATCCCCAACCTTAAGCCGCACCAGGTCGAGCGCCTGGTGTCGTTCGTGGATCCGGAAGCGGATCCTCAGGGCAGCGGCTACCAGGTCATCCAGTCCACCATCGCCGTGGGCTCGGGCGGCCTCACCGGCAAGGGCTACAAAGCGGGCACGCAGTCGCAGCTCGGCTTCATCCCCTACAGGCACACGGACTTCATCTTCCCGGTACTGGCCGAGGAGAGCGGCTTCGTGGGCTCGGTGGTGCTGCTACTGCTGTATGGACTGCTCTTCTGGCGGCTCCTGGCCATGGCAGCGGAGTGCATCTACGAGCGCGACCAGCTGATAATCGTGGGTGTCACCGTGCTGATCGCCTTCCAGGTGGTGGTGAACATCGGGGTCACGCTGGGCATGGCGCCCGTCACGGGCATCACGCTGCCGCTCGTGTCGTACGGCGGCACCAGCCTGGTGAGCACGCTGCTGGCGTTGACGCTGGCGTTCGTGGTGCACCGCGACCGCTACGTGGACTGGTGAACTAACAGGCTCCAGCTCGGTGGGGTGGTGAACGTGTTGGGGGCCCGACGTCTGCTAAGTTGAGCGCATGAACAGCGGTCCAGAGACTCCGTCTCCATCCGATACGGCCACGGCCACCCCCGGGGCCGAAGAAGGGGCCACCAAGCCTGCCGATCCCAAGCTGGAGGCCCTCCGCCAGGAGGTCATCAACTCGCTGAAGGTGGTGCACGACCCCGAGATCCCGGTCAACATCGTGGACTTGGGGCTGGTGTACGACGTGGACGTTAGAGAGAACGGCCACGTGGACATAACCATGACTCTCACCACCATGGGCTGCCCCGTGCAGGACATGATCCAGACCGACGCCGAGCTGGCGGCCATGAAGGTGGACGGCATCGAGTCCGCCGCGGTCGAGTTCGTCTGGTCGCCGGCCTGGAGCCTGGCGAAGATGACCGACGACGGCAAGAAGCAGATGCGCATGTTCGGCTTCAACGTCTGAGCAAGGCCTGAAGGCACGAGCACTCGATCGAAGCAGGTGACCGGCGGCCGGGCGCGGAAGCGCTCCGGCCGCTTCTCCGTGGGCATGGTTGAATGGCCCATGTTCTTCCGTTCTGCCGCGCGCGGCTCCGATCCGCGCCTGATCGAGTGGGCGGATTTCGCCGCAGAGTTCGAGTTCGTGGAAGCCAGCGAGTTAGCCGAGCGCCTCTTCGAGCAGTTCAGCCTGGGTGAGGGGCAACTTGTGCCCATTTACGCCCTGCGGCGCGAAGGGCAGCCGCTCCTCCTGGCGTTCGATCAGCGCCGGGAACGCAAAGGGCCCACGGGCAGCGTGGTCACCCTCCGCACCTTCGTGGCGGTGCGCTCCACCGAGGGCCCGGGCGCGCCGCCCATGCGGGCCAGCGCCCGGCGCGGCAAGGCGCTGGAGGGCCTGGAGGCGGCGCGCAGCGGCGCGGAGCGCCTGGACCTCTCCGAGGATGGCCCCTTCGAACGGAGCGTCAGCGTCTACACCCGCGAGCCGCTGGGGGCCAAGGCCGTGCTGTCGCAGCCGGTGCGCGAGATGCTCATGCGCCTGCTGACGGCGGCGGACCAGGCTGCGCTCAAGGCCAACGGCACCGACGGTACCTTCGCCACTACGGTGGCTCCCAGTCTGGTGGTGGGCCCGCGCAACCTGCTCCTCTGCCTGGAGCCGCGCAACGCTCTGCCCGTGCACGCGCTAGGTCCGCTGCTGGCGGACATGTTGAGCCTCAACGTGGCACTGCAGGCGGCGTCGCGCCAGTTGGTGGACGCGCTGCTGGAGGATTCGCTGCTGGAGTGAGCCGCCGGAGCCACCGAGGGGGGGCGATCGGGTTTGGGCTACGGCTGGGGGACCCGCGCCCGGCAGCGCCTTGGGGGCCCGCGCCCCGCAGCCGATTCAGTCGCGGTGGTAAGGGTGGCCGGCCCGCAGCGTCTCCACCCGGTAGAGCTGCTCGAGCAGAACGAGGCGCGCCAGGTCGTGGGGGAAGGTGAGCGGGCCCAGGCTCCAGCTCTCGTGAACTGACGCCAGCAGGTCGTCGTCGTGGCCGTTAGCGCCGCCGATGAGCAGGGAGATGCGGCTGTGGCCCCTCAGCTCCAGTTGTTCGATGTGCCGCGTCAGGCCGCGGGTATCGAATGTGCGCCCCCGCTCGTGCAGTGCTATGAGCCTGCCGTCGGCGGCGGCCAGGAGCGCTTCGCCCTCCGCCCGCTTCACGGCGGCGGTCTCACCTTTGCCCTCGCGGACCTCCTGAACCTCGCACTGCGCCAGCGCGCGGAGCCGCGCCAGATAGTGCTGTGCGCCGCTCCGGTAGAACGGCTCCTTCAGCTTGCCAACGGCGACGATGCGGTAGCGCATGGGTTGGGCGGGTGCGCGCGCGACTCAGTCGTCGGCGAGGCCCAGCTTCTCCAGGAACTCGCGGCGCCGCGTGGCCCGCATGCCGCTGGCCTCGATGGCGGCATCGAGCGCGGCGCGGTCCAGCGCCCGGGCGAGCATCTCGATCTCGCTCTTGGCGAAGTTGCGCCCGTGGAGGATGTGCTCCTCGAAGGCGTCGTAGGCCATGGGGCAGACCGCCCTGGCGATGCGGGCCATGGCGTCGCCGTAGACGCGGATCTCGTACTGCGCGTGCCAGTCCATGCGCAGGCGCAGGAAGTGGAAGAGGTTGTTCAGGTCTATCTGCCAGTACATCTCGGTGTAGAGCGAGAGCGGCAGGTTGATGCGCGCCAGCTCGCGGGCCACGTCGTCCTCCAGCAGGTCCTCGTACTCGCCGTAGATGCGCTCCTGGCCGGAGGTGAGCACGGAGATGACGCGCTCACGCAGTTCGGCCGGCACCTCGGCCGCGTCGCCGCCCTGGCGGTTGCGTTTGCTCTGCTTGCGGACCTCGTCCCGGTTGGGCACGTAGAACTCGTCGCGCATGACGCTGTAGCGGCCGCTGATCTCGTTCAGGCGCGCGGTGCGGTGCCTGATCCACTGCCGGGCCACGAAGATGGGCATCTTGACGTGGAAAGTGAAGATGACCTGCTCGAAGGGGCTCGTGTGCCGGTTGCGCAGCAGGTAGTCGATGAGAGCGCCGTCCTCACGGACGGTCTTGGTGCCATCGCCGTACGAAACGCGGGCCGCCTGCACGATGCGGGCGTCGCCGCCCATGTAATCGACCAGACGCACGAAACCGTGGTCCAGGACGCTGATCTCCTTGTCCAGGAGCTCCTCCGCTGCAGGTACGATGATGCGAGCCATGAGCGGCATGCTACCAGGGTGCGTAGCCGCATGAGAGGTCGGCGCCCGGATGAAAGCCGCTCATGAGAGGAACATGAGTGGGCAGTTTCACAAGCGCACTAACTCCCGCTGGGACGCGCTTTTTCGGCTCTCATCCGCGCTTCATGCGCCTTGACATCAGTGGTCGAACCATGACACACTCGGTCTTGGACCTTTGTCGTCCTTTGCCGCATGGGAGGAGGTGCACCTTTTGAACCGGCAACGGAGGGCCTAGGACCCGGCAAGGCAACATGAGTAGAGGCCTACGGCCAGGTGAGGAAACTCGGAAACTCCCCCAGCCCGAAGCCCCACTTTCAAGTACTTGCCGCGCAAGGAAACTTCGAAAGAGTTCAAGGGGTAATCACTAATGAAGAAGCTCATCATCACGCTCCTGGCAGCCGTGCTCGCCAGCGGCGCCTTCGCTCAGACTTCGTTCCCGGACATCCCGGCGAACCACTGGGCCGGCGACGCCGTCGACCGCATCGCTGACCTAGGCATCGTCATCGGCTTCCCCGACGGTACGTACCGCGGCAACGAAGCCTTCACTCGTTACCAGGCCGCGCTCGTCGTCAGCCGCATGCTCGACGTTCTCAACGACAACGTCAACTCGGCTCTCGCTCTGACGCAGGCCGACGTTGACTCCCTGCGCAACGCCGTTCAGGAGCTCGCCTCCGACGTCGCCGCCCAGGGCGTGCGGCTCTCCGCCGCCGAGAGCGCCATCGCTGGCCTCTCCGACGACGCTGCTGCTACCAACGCTCGCCTCGACGAACTCGCGGCGAACCTCGGTACCGGTGATCCTGCTGTCCTCCGTGACCTGCAGAACCAGATCGCCTCGCAGCGCGTTGCCCTCGACACCGCTCAGGCCACCGCTGACGCCGCTGCTGCGCGCGCCAACGACGCCTACAGCCTCGCCCGTCAGGCGAACTCCCTCGCTCGCGAGAACGCCTCCGACATCGCCAACCTGAACCGTGCCATGGGCCTCATGCAGTCCGACATCAACGCTCTCAAGAGCGGTTCGGGCGTTGCGGTCGTGGACGGCCAGGTCGACCTCAGTGGCGTCAACTCCGCCATCGAGCGCAACCGTTCGGACATCGCGAACATCCGCGAGTTCGTCATCCTGCTCCGTCGCGATCAGGTCAACATCCGTGACCGCGTCTCGGCTCTCGAAGCCTCCGACGCTGCTCAGGACGAAGCCATCGCCGACCTGCAGGCCCGCGTGACCGAGCTCGAAGAGAACCCGCTGGGTATCTCCGGCAGCATCTCGGTCAACTACTACGTCGGTCGCACCCTCGGTGCTTACGACTTCGACGTTGACCGCGTGTACGGCCTGAACAACCCACGCGACATGGGCGCGTCCATCTTCTCCACCGGCGCTGAGGACCTCGACGGCGATCGTCGCGGCACCAGCGGTTACCAGACCGAACCCGGTGAAGTCGCTCAGGACCGTGCCGATATCACGCAGACCAGCGGTGACGACATCAGCGCCACCCTGAGCCTCGCGTTCGCCTACGGCTTCGGCTTCGACGGCGAAGGCAGCCCCAACCGCCTGAACAGCTTCGAAGGCGTCGTCGACTTCGGCATCGGCAACGGCAGGTACAGCGGTCCGCTTCCGGCTGGTGGCGTCGCGCTGAACGAGTACGTGTGGATCAACGAGTTCATGACCACCTTCGAGCCCATCGGCGCTGCTCCGCTGACCTTCGCGTTCGGCACCAACGTCGAGGCCTCCTTCACGGACTACGTCCTCGCTACGGACGACCCCGGCTTCATCGCCACGATCGGCTCGCCCGACTTCCTGTCGTTCCTCAACCCCAACGTCACCGCGGTCTACACCGCGCCTGCTGCTGACACCTACCTCCGCGGCATCCGTGCCCAGGTGAGCCCGCTCGACGGCCTCACCATCGGCGGTAGCTTCGTGCAGCGCGCCGAGAACGCGGGCGACAAGGACGACGTCCTGGCCGACAACGACCAGCACACCGTC
Organism: uncultured bacterium; assembly: GCA_964467885.1. Classification (GTDB taxonomy): domain Bacteria; phylum Deinococcota; class Deinococci; order Deinococcales; family Trueperaceae; genus JAAYYF01. The sequence continues at coordinate 15,484 of CAYXUE010000051.1, forward strand.
TTCGGTGTCGACGGCAGCCTGTCCATCAGCGTCTTCAACCTCGGCTTCGAGTGGGCCCAAGGCTCGCACACCGACCCGGTCATCGACGATGAGTCCATCCTGTGGGCCCGCCTCGGTGTCGACGCCGGCGAAGTCCTGCCGATCATCGACAGCCTCAGCGCCAACTACCGCAGCATCAGCGCTGACTGGGTGACCTCGGGCTACAACCTTGGCGCCTCCGCCAACGGCTTCCCGTTCTCGGTCGACCAGACCGGCTTCGGTGTCGACGCTAGCTTCGACCTCTTCAACATCGTCACCCTCACCGGCTTCTTCGACACCTTCAGCACCGAAGCGGGCGACGACAGCACCGCCTTCGGCGTTGAAGCGGAAGCCAACCTGTTCGCTGGCTTCTCCATCACGGGCTGGTACCAGCAGGCGGCCGTCAACGGCACCACCGTCGACCGCCAGCAGAACGCCTGGGACGCCAACGAAGCGCAGGTCACCACCGCCGACCTCCGTCGTAACGGCAACAACTTCCGCACCGGCTTCGGCGTGGAACTCAACCACGACGGTGACGCCGACAACGCTCTCATCAGTGGCCTGAACATCACCGCTGGCTACGAGCAGACCGAGGCCGACTTCAGCCGCAGCCGCATCT
>CAYXUE010000052.1:0-15996 GCA_964467885.1 uncultured bacterium
CCGAGCCGCGCCTTGCGCAGCTCCTGCGTGAGGTTGAGCAGCACCTTGACGTCGCGCTCCAGCTTGCGCTTGCCGTGCGGCAGCCGGCCGCCGTCGGAGAACTCCTGCACCTGCTCGTACGTCAGCCGTGCGTCCGACTCGATGACCGTCTCCTTGAGCTTGAAGCTCTTCACCTCGCCGGTGCGGCTGATGTCCACGAAGACGGAGAGCGCCAGTCGGGCCTGCCCCTCCTCCAGCGAGCAGATGCCGTTGGAGAGCTCCTCGGGCAGCATGGGCAGCACCTTGCCGGGGAGGTAGACGCTGGTGGCGCGCTCGACGGCTTCCTCGTCCAGCGAGGTGCCCTCCGCCACGTAGTAGCTGACGTCCGCGATGTGGATGCCCACGCGGAGGAGGCCGTCACGCGTGCTGTCCAGTCGCTCCACGGAGATGGCGTCGTCGAAGTCCTTGGCGTCCTCGCCGTCCACCGTCATGGTGTTGACCTTGCGGTAGTCCGTGCGGCCGCCCATCATCTCGGCGGTCACATGGTCCGGCACCGCCTTGGCCTCCGCCATGGTGTCGGAGTCGAACTCCGCCTTGAGGCCGTACTTCACGATCACGGCGCGGGTCTCGACCTCGGGGTCGTCGCTGTCGCCCAGGTACTCGACCACCTCGCCGAAGGGCTCCTTCTCGCCGGAGACCTCGGGCCACACCATGCGCACCACGATGCGCGAGCCCCCCTCCAGCTTGCCTACGGACTCGGGGGTGAGCAGGATGCGTTCGCGCAGTCGCACGCTGTCGGGCCGCAGGATGGCGTAACCGCGCGCGTACTCCAGGGTGCCGACTACCTGCTGGTAGCCGCGCTCCACTATGCGAACGATCTCGCCGCTGGGCCGGTCGTCGTCGCCCCGCTGCGGGCTGGGCCGGGCTATGACCCTGTCGGTGTCCCAGGCGCCACCCAAGCGGTCCGCGGGGATGAAGAGGTCCTTGCCGCCCGCGTCGGATATCACGAAGCCGTAGCCGCCGGAGGCCACCTGGAGCTTGCCCACGATGAGGTTCATCTCCTGGGGCAGGCCGTAGGTGCGGCGCCTGGTGCGCACCAGCTCGCCGCGGTCCACGAGGTCGGCCAGCAGACCGCGCAGGGTGCCGCGGTCGTCCAGCTTCAGCCGTCTCTGTATGTCCTGTACATGCCAGGGGCGCTCGGGATGGTCATGGAAGAAGCGCATCACCTGATCGGTATCGATATCAGCCATCTGGGCAAGTGTAGCGTGCCGCCCGGTCAGGAACGTCGTGACACGCCCCGAACTGCGCGCGTGACCGCCAGAAGACCGCGCCTGAACTGCTGTTAAAGACCTTCAGCCCACCCGCAGGGACTCGCTCTCCGCCAGTGCAGCCAGGGCCTTGCGGGCCGGAGAGGGCGCGAACTGCTGCAGCGCCGCCAGTGCCGCCTCGGCCTCCCGGGCGATCTCGTCACGTGCCTTCAGGTGAGCGCCGTGCTCGTGCACCAGCTCGATCATGCGCTCCACGTCGCCGGGACGTGCCGCGCGGCGCTCCAGGATGGCGCGCGCTTCGGCGGAGTCGTGGTCGAGGATGAGCACCAGAACCGGGTAGGTGGCCTTGCCCTCGCGCAGGTCGCCGCCCACGGGTTTGCCCAGTCTCTCGGCGTTGCCCAGCAGGTCGAGGTAGTCGTCCTGCATCTGGAACGCCCGGCCGTAGGCCAGCGCGTAGTCGCGCAGGGCTCTTACCTGCGCGTCGGCGGCGCCCGCCAGCAGCGCCACGCCCTCGCAGGCGGCTGCGATCAACGCGGCGGTCTTGCCCTCGATGACGCGCCGGTAGTTCTCGTAGGAGTAGTCCGTCAGGGAGGCCACCTGGAACTGCAGTACCTCGCCCTCGCATATGGCAGCCGCGGTCTCGGACATCAGGTGGGTGAAGTGCGGGCTGCCCGTGCGAGCCAGGAGCCCCAGAACGCGCGCCAGCATGAAGTCACCGGACATGACGCTGACCACGTTGCCGTAACGCTTGAAGGCGGCCTCGCTGCCGCGGCGGGTGTCCGCGTCGTCTATCAGGTCATCGTGCAGGAGCGAGGCTGAGTGCAGCAGTTCGACCGCCAGCGCCACCTGCATGGTGGCCTCCTCGTCGGCTCCCAAGAGCCTGCCGGTGAGGAAGGCCAGGCTGGGGCGCAGACGCTTGCCGCCCGCCGCCACCAGGTCCTCACCGATGGCCTCGATGAAGGCCACGTTGGATGTCAACTCACCGGGGAGCCGCTCCTCGAAGCGCCTAAGGTCGGCGGCTATAAGGTCGAACATAGGGGTCAACTATACCTACTGTCCGCCCGGGTCCAGCACGCCGGCGGCGCGTTGCGGGTTGGCGTATCTCAGTCCCTCGGATGAAGGTAGTAGGCCAAGCGCTTGAGGCCGGCCACGAAGTCGATGGGTTCCACCCGCACGCCTTCGGGCACCCTCAGGACCGTGGGTGTGAAGTTGAGGATGCCGCGTATGCCCGCCGCCACCAGCGCCTCCGCGGCGGGCTGCGCCGCGCCTACGGGCACGGTGAGGAAGGCTATGTCCAGGTGATGCTCCCTCACGCGCTGCGCGAGCTCGTCCATGTGGTAGACGGGTAACGCGCCGAACCGGTCCCCGACCTTGTCGGCATCGGTGTCGAAGCCGCAGCAGAGCCGGAAGTTGTAGTTCTGGAAGTAGGGGTAGTCGACCAGCGCCTGCCCCAGCCGGCCCATGCCGATTATGGCCACGTTCCAGTCGCGGGTCAGACCTAGGAGGGCGCTGAGCTCTCGGCGCAGGATGGCCACCGTGTACCCGCGTCCGCGGGTGCCGCTGGCTTCGGCGTGCACCAGGTCCTTGCGCACCTGGTGGGCCGAGACGTGCGAGGCAGCGCCCAGCTCTTCGGAGGTCACGTAATCGACGCCCTCCCGCTCCAGGTTGGTGAGCACCCGCAGGTAGCCCACCAGCCGGCTGATCGTGACCGACGGGATCTGTTTAGGCATGACGGGGCCTTGTTCCACTCTCGCCCTCACGGTTCATGTATCAGAGACCGCGAGCGAAGTTCTCGATACCCTCTGCGGCCAACGTGCTCTGGGCTTCGGTGAGCGATGCGCCCTGGTAGGGGCCCACGAGGAGTTTGAGGAACGAGCCCTCCTGCACCTCGGTAACGCTGAAGCCGAGCCCCTCGAGGCGCTGGCGCTGCGGCAGGGAGCTCTCGCGGTTGGCGTAGGCACCCACCTGCAGGTAACGGCCCGAAGAGGAGGCAGCCGGCGCCTGGGCGCTGCTGGGGCTTGGGGTGCTGCTCGTGCTGCTCGTGCTGCTGGTGGCGCTGGGCGGGGTGCCCGCGGTGGCAGTGGTATCGCCGGGCTCGGGTTCGTAGCGGTAGACGGTGGGGTCGACCACGCCGAAGGTGCCGTCGACCTGACCGGCCACGCGGCGAGCTTCGGCATCGGTGGCGTATGGCCCAAGGAGGACGATGGTCAGGTTGCCCTGCGTGCCCAGCAGCACCGGGTAGCCGGCGCCCTGGAACTGCTGCGCCAGGCGCTGGGCGTTGTCCTCGTTGCCGAACGCGCCGACGGACACGCGGTAGGAGGCTTCGTCGACTTCCGCGCTGGCGGCTACGGGAGCGGCCGTGCTGGGCGCCGCAGTAGCGGGGCTGCTGCTGGCCGGAGCGGAGCTGGCGGGAGCGGTGGCACCGGGGGTGGCGGCGCTGGAGCTGGGCTGGGAGCCGGCGGGCGGCAACGCGGTGACGCCTCCGCTGCTATCCGGTTGAGCTGGGCTCTCGGTGTCGGCCGTGGCGCTCGACGCGGCGGGATCCGCACCGGTTCCCGCGGCCGTCCCTGCGCTCGAACCCGTGCCCGTGCCTGCCGCGTCGCCCGTGGCCGTACCGGCGGGTGGCAGCGCTGCGATGCCGGGATCGGTACCGCCTGCGCCCGCGGCGTCGGCGCCGCCGGTCGCGGTGGTGCCGCTACCTGCCTGGGTGTCCTGGGAAGCGCCTGGCTGGGTAGCGCCGCCCGGGACCTGTCCCGGCGTGGTGGCACCGGGCTGCGTGGCACTCGGCTGGGTGGGGGTGGGACTCTGGGTAGATGGAGTGGTTATCGGTGTGGAGGGCGTGCCGCCTCCGCTGCCTTGCCCGAACGGGAAGAACGAGCCACCGGATATGAGGGTGGCGATGATTCCGGCGATCACGGCCACTAGGGCTACGCCGATCAGCAAGTCGGGCCAGTTGCGCCTAAGCCAGTCCATGAATCCCATTCTAAGGCTTGCGCCTCGCGATTGGTCCAACCTCGGTTCCGGGCGGCTGCTACCGCCCGGAACCGAAGGGATAGGTTAGAGGTACGTGGTGATGGCCGTGCAGGCGGGTTGGTATCCGCCCTCACAGGCGCCGACCCAGGCGTCGCGGGCGCCGCCGCGGCGGTCCTGCGAGAAGAGCGCCCAGCCCAGGTTGTAGAGGCTCTCGTTGTCGGCCGGGTTCTGGTCCACCAGGAGTTCGTACACCGTCTGCGCTTCGGAGTAACGCTGAGCGGCCAGGTAACCGGCTCCCAGGTTCACGCGCGACTCGACGCTGTTGGGGTTCAGCTGCACGGCGCGTTCGAAGTTGCGCACGGCGGCGGCGTAGTCGCCCAGCTGGTAGGCGGCCAGGCCGCTCCACAGCTGCGCCTGCGCGTCGTTGGGGCGCGCTTCCAGCACCTGACGCAGCTCCAGATCGGCGGCGGTGTAGTCGCCGGCGTGGTAGTGAGCCCGCCCGGCTATGAAGCGTGCTTCCGTCAGCAGTTGAGGGTCCGAGAGGCGGCGGATGGCCTCCTGGGCGCTGCTCAACGCAGCGTCGTACTGACCCAGCTGGTCGTTGGCGCTGGCGAGGGCCAGGTAGACCTCGGCGTGTTCGCCTCCCAGCTGCTGAGCGCGCTGCAGCGGCTCGAGCGCGGCGCGGGTCTGCCCGCTCTCGAGGTAGCTGACGCCCAGGTTGTACTGCGCCTCCCAGGAGGAGGAGTCCAGGGCCACGGCGCGCTCGAAGGACTCGGTGCCCTGGGAGTCGCGGCCGAGGCTGCGCTGCAGGGTGCCGAGCTTGACCAGGATGTTGGCCTGAGCGGCCGTATCGTTGTTGGCTTCGGCCTTCTGAAGTGCGCGCTCCAGTGACCAGATGGCGTAGTCGATCTGGCCCTGACTGACGTAGATGTCGGACACGAGCGAGCTCACGCGGTGATCGCGGCTCTCGTCTTCCAGTTCGGTGAGTTCCGGCAGAGCTTCCAGCCCGCGGCCCGCCTTCTGGAGGGCCTGCCCGCGCCTGAGGATGTACTCGGCGTTGGCGGGCTCCAGCTCCAGGGCTTCGGCGTACGCGTCGGCGGCTTCGCCCCAGTTCTCGGTCAGTTCCAGCTGGCCAGCCAGGCCGAGCAGCGCATGGACGCGGTCTTCCGCGGATGCCTCGGGCTCCGCCTGCTGCAGCGCGGCGCGGAAGGCCTCGGCGGCGTCGGCGGGGCGGCGCAGCCGCGCCAAGGTCACGGCGCGGTTGAAGTGGCCGTCGAAGCGCTCGGGGTACAGCCGCGTGACTTCGTTGAACTCGAAGAGGGCGGCCTGGTAGTCGCCTCTAGAGAACTGCGCGATGCCGAGGCCGTAATGGGCGTCGCCGGACCGGTAGTCGAGCGCTATGGCTTCGAGGAAGCTCTCGCGCGCCTGGTCGTAATCACCTTGCTCGTACTGGGCGTTCCCCAACGCCACCCAGGCGGTGACGCTACCCGGGTTCGCCTCGACCTCTGCGCGTAGCTGGGCCAGCGACGACTGCCCCCATGCCGGCGAGAGCAGGAGAACGGCAGCCAGAACGGCGAGGACCGCCTTGCTGCTCCACCTGCGATTACCTAGAACCATTCCAGCCTCCAGATCGCGGTGCCATACGCCGGAACGACATGAGAACCAGGTAGTCGTGCTGCAGCGTGTGCTACGCGAGAATCGGAGCCAAGTCTATAACGGGCCGCTACTTACGACATGTGAAAAGCAATACCTGAAGCTGCCGCTGTCAGCGGCAATTACGCCGTGCCGGAGGCGCCCTGCAGCGCCAGCTGGCCGCAGGCTGCGCCCGCGTCGCGGCCGCGACTGAAGCGCACGGAGACGCTCACACCGGCCTGCTTGAGGATGCTCTCGAACTGCGTCAGGCGACCCTTGGGCGTGCCGCTGAAGCCGGAGTCCGTCCACGGGTTGAAGGGGATGAGGTTCACATGACTGTTGAGGCCCCTGAGGAGCCGAGCAAGCTCGCGCGCCTGCCAGGCGTGATCGTTGACGCCGTCCAGCATGGTGTACTCGATGGTTATGCGCCGCCCGATCTTCTCCTGCCACTCGTGCAACGAGGCCATTATCTCGGGCACCGGCTGCGCGTGGGCGGTGGGGATGATGCGCTCGCGCGTCTCCTGGTCGGGCGCGTGCAGGCTCACGGCCAGCACCAGCGGCAGCCCCTCCCCTATGAGCTTGCGGATGCGGCTGGGCAACCCCACGGTGGAGAGCGTGATGCGCCGGGGCGACATGTCGAGCGCCTGGGGGTCGATGAGGGTGCGGATGGCGCCCACGGCGTTGTCGTAGTTGAGGAGCGCCTCACCCATGCCCATGAGCACCACGTTGCGGATGCTGGTGGGGTCTATGCCCTCCAGGCGCGCCACGGCCACCAGCTGCGCCACGATCTCGCCCCGCGAGAGGTTGCGCCCGAAGCCCATGGCGCCGGTGGCGCAGAAGGCGCAACCCGCCGGGCAGCCCACCATGGAGCTGATGCAGACGGTGCGGCGACCGGCGTACGGCATGTAGACGGCTTCCGTCTGCTTGCCGTCAGGCAACGTGAAGAGGTAGCGCACGGAGCCGTCGTACGAGGCGAAGCGCTCGGCCTTCACGAACGGGTCCACCCGGTAGGCCGCGGCCAGCTCCTCACGCATGGCGGCTGGCACGTTGGTCATGGCCGCGAAGTCGTCGACCGCCTGGCGGTAGAGCCAGTCGGCCAACTGCGTGCGCCGGAAACCGGGCTGGCCGTGGGGCAGCGGCAGGGCAGCTACCTCGTAGTCGTAGAGGCTGGGCCTGTCGTCCACGGGCGTGCTCAGCGCCATGGGCAGCGGCGGGGTCGGCTGGTCGGGTATCTCCCTGCTCACGCTAGGAGGTTACCGCTGATGAGCCGGGGTAACATGCCCGTGACCGACATCCTCACGAACCGTCCGGTTGGAGGTCCGATGCTCAGCCGCAAAATCAAGACCATAGGCATGGTGCTGGCGGGCGGCAAGGGCTCACGCCTGCACCCGCTCACCTGGAAGCGCACCAAGCCTTCGGTACCGTTCGGCAGCAAGTACCGCATCATCGACTTCGCCCTCAACAACATGATCAACTCGGGCGTCTACGGCATCTACGTCCTCACGCAGTTCAAGGCGCAGTCGCTCACGGAGCACATCCAGCGCCACTGGCGCTTCGGCACGTTCCTGGACGATCACTTCATAACCTTGGCCCCCGCGCAGATGTACCTCTACGAGGAGCTGGGCTCCGAGTGGTACCGGGGCACGGCGGACGCCATCTACCAGAACCTCCACCTGGTGGACAACAACCGGGCGGACCTGGTGGCCATCTTCTCGGGCGACCACATCTACAAGATGGACATAGGCCACATGATCGAGTACCACCTGGACAACGACGCGGACGTCACGGTCTCGGCCTACCCCACGCCGGTGGAGGACGGGCGGCGCTTCGGGGTGCTACAGGTGGACGAGGATTGGCGCATCACCGAGTTCCAGGAGAAGCCGGCCGATCCCAACCCCATCCCCGGCCGGCCCTCGCACTGCCTGGCCAGCATGGGCAACTACGTGTTCAAGACCGACGCGCTCATGCAGATGCTGCAGGATGACGCCGCCATCAAGGATTCCGAGCATGACTTCGGCAAGGACGTGCTGCCGCGCGCCCTGGAGGAGGGCCGCCGGCTCTTCGCCTACGACTTCGCGCGCAACCCCATCCCCGGCCAGGAGGGCCCCAACACCTACTGGCGCGACGTCGGCACGCTGGATTCTTACTGGGAAGCCAGCCTCGACCTGGTGGATGTCGAGCCCGAGTTCGACCTCTACAACGAGGAGTGGCCGCTGCGCACCTCCGCCGAGTTCTCGGCACCGGCCAAGTTCGTGCACGAGGAGGAGGGCCGGCGCGGGCAGGCCTTCAACTCGCTGCTGGCGGGCGGGGTCATCATCTCCGGCGCTACCCTCAGGCGCACCCTTGCCTTCCGGCGCGTGCGCGTGAACTCGTATGCGGAGGTGGAGAACTCCGTGCTGTTCGACAACGTCCAGATAGGTAGGCGCGCGGTGGTGCGCAACGCCATCATCGACAAGAACGTGGTGGTGCCCGAGGGCGAGCAGGTGGGGGTGGACCCGGAGCAGGACCGCGCGCGGGGCATGACGGTGAGCCCGAACGGCGTGGTGACCATCCCGAAGGGGTTCAATTTCGGTTAGGCGCAGCGCGCACCTCGAGAATCGTGAAGGGGCATTAACCTCTAGTTCCGTCCTATACAGGCGCGGCTCATAGAGCGGTGATACCCTTCTATGGATAGGTTCGGGGAAGCGCGCTCGCGCTACTTTCGTACTTCCCGCGGTGGCAAGCGCTGCCTGGACCCTGGAGGCCTTCGTTGAGACGATCGTTCAACCCCTGGCTGGTCGTGATGCTGCTGATACTCGGCATCTTCGTCTTCAACCAGTTCAACTCGAACGGCGCCACGCGCGACATAAACTACTCCACCTTCACGGAGTTGGTGGAGGACGGCAAGGTGGCCAGCGTGGTGGTGGACCGCAGCAACGGCGTCATCACCGGCGAACTGACCACCGAATCCCAAGTCACCATCCAAGGCGAGCCGCAGACAATCCGCAGCTTCCGCACCACCGCCATCCTCACGGACTCCCTGCTGGAAGAGATGCGCGGCAACGTAGGCGCCGTCACCATCCGCAACCCGCCGCAGTGGACGGGTCTGCTCCTGACCTTCCTGCCCATCCTGGTGCTCATAGCCTTCTTCTGGTTCGTGTTCATGCGCGCCCAGGGCGGGCCCAACCAGGTCATGCAGTTCGGCCAGTCGAAGGCCAAGACCTTCGGCCGCGAGAACAAGGTCACCACCACCTTCACGGACGTGGCCGGTCACAAGGAGGCCAAGCAGGAACTCATCGAGGTGGTCGACTTCCTCAAGACGCCTCAGAAGTACCTGCGCATAGGCGCCGAGATCCCCAAGGGCGTGCTGCTGGTGGGCCCCCCGGGCACCGGTAAGACGCTCCTGGCGCGCGCCGTGGCCGGCGAGGCCGGCGTGCCGTTCCTCACCGTCTCCGCCTCCGAGTTCATGGAGATGTTCGTTGGCGTGGGCGCCAGCCGCGTTCGCAGCCTCTTCGAGGAGGCCCGCAAGTCGGCGCCTTCCATCATCTTCATCGACGAGCTCGACTCCATCGGTCGCCGCCGCGGGGCCGGCATAGGCGGCGGGCACGACGAGCGCGAGCAGACACTCAACCAGATCCTCTCGGAGATGGACGGGTTCGAGAAGGACACCTCGGTCATCATCATCGCGGCCACCAACCGGCCCGACATCCTCGACCCGGCGCTCCTGCGTCCCGGCCGCTTCGACCGCCAGGTCACCATCGGCCTGCCCACGCAGAAGGAGCGCAAGGAGATCCTCAAGGTGCACGTGCGCAACAAGCCCGTGTCCGACGACGTGGATCTGGGTCGCCTGGCGGAGGCCACTCCGGCCTTCTCCGGCGCCGACCTCGAGAACCTCACCAACGAGGCCGCCCTCATCGCTGCCCGCAACAACAAGCAGATCATCAGCTGGGCCGACGTCAACGAGGCGCTGGACCGCATCACGCTGGGCCTGCGGCGCGGCAGCCTCGTGCCCACCGAGGAGGAGCGGCGCAACCTGGCGTATCACGAGTCCGGGCACGCCGTGGCCTACGCCGCGCAGCCACTGCTGGGCGACATCCGCAAGGTCACGATCATGCCGCGCGGCGGGGCGGGCGGCTTCATGGCCCCTCTCTCCAAGGAGGAGATGTTCTACGACGTGGACCGCTTCCGCTCGCAGCTGCGGGTGGCGTTCGCGGGCCGTGTAGCGGAGAAGAAGATCACCGGCACCATCTCGTCGGGGGCCAGCAACGACCTGAAGCAGGCCACGGAGATGGCCAAGCAGATGGTGCTGGACCTGGGCATGGGCAGCCGCGAGTACGTGGCCTGGGGTTCCGACCAGGGACCGGTCTTCCTGGGCGGCGAGATCACGCGCCGCAAGGACTTCTCCGAGGAGACAGCGCGCGAGCTCGAGGAGGAAGTCAACGAGATCCTCGAGACCGGCTACCGCGAGACCGAGGAGCTCATCGAGCAGAACTGGGTGACGGTGGAAGCCGTGGCCGAGGCGCTGCTGGAGCGCGAGACGATCGACGGCAAGCTCATCCACCAGGCGCACCAGATGGCCCTGGAGGGCAAGGGCGCCGCCGAGATCAAGCAGTGGATCATCGACGCAGCCGACGCCTGGGAGCGACGCATCCAGGAGCTGGAGGAGCGCGAGAAGCAGGCGGTGCAGGAACGCGAGAAGCAGGCGGCGGAGCATGGGCGGCACGGTCCGCTCGAGCCGCGCCCCGAACCGCGTCCGGCCGGCGAATCCGGCGACTGAGCCCTCGCTACCGTCCTAGCGGTGCGGCCTAGTAGCCTAAGGGCGCCATGTCGCTGATAGATGGGCGCTACGAGGTGATAGCGGAGCAGCCCCTGGGTGGGGGCTGCACGCAGTTCCGCGCCACCGCCCCGGACGGCACCCCGTTGCGCATCGAGTGGTTCGATCTGCCACCCGAGCGCGAAGGGGAGTTCGAGCGCTACCGCAGGTTCCTCAAGCAACTGAAGAGGTCAGGCCACGCCGCGCTACACGACGTGGTCTCCAGGCCCGGCGCCCACTACGTGGCATGGCTCACGCCGCCCGAGGGTGCGAACCCCGCACGCGACGCGGAGGTGTCCGAGGCGCTGGCCGCCCACGGCTACCCCGGCGGTTCCGCCGAGATCCTCAAACCGAACGGCCGCGCGGCCAAGGCGCAGCTATACAGCCTGCCCTTCGGGGGGGCCGTGGCACCGCCGGAGACCATGCCCGCCGACGCCGAACCGGCGCGGCCGCTTCGGCACGTGGACGCCCCCAAGCTGCAGTGGCTGGAACGACTTTCCGCCTCGACCATCGGCTGGGGCATCGGCGCCCTGCTGCTGGTAGTTGCTGGCCTGCTGACCATGGCGGCGGCGCGCTCCGGCGGAGTGGACCGGCTGGTGATCGTGCCCGACCTGGTAGGTCAGCCGGCGCAAGCCGCGGCCGATACCTTGACGGACATGGCCCTGGCGGTGGTGCCCGTGCCGGTGGCTTCCAGCGAACCGGTGGGTACCGTGCTGGCGCTGGAGCCCGGTGCGGGCGCCGAGTTGCGGCCCGGCCGCCAGATCAGACTCAGCTACGCGCTGCCCCCGGGCCAAGCGGCGCCCACCGAAGTCCCGGACCTGATCGGCACGGCCTACCCCGGTTCCGCTGCGCAGGTGCTGGAGGCGGCGGGCCTGCACGTGGGCGAGGTGGCGCGCGCGCATGCACCGCAGGCCGCGGGCACCGTCGTGGCGCAGGGCGCCGATGTGGGCGCCCGCATCGGCAGTGGCGAGAGCGTGGACCTGGTGGTGAGCCTGGGCCCCACGGAAGCGCGGACGTTCCTCCCCGACCTGGTGGGCCTGGAGGTGGCGGAGGCCCGGGAGTTGGCACGCATGGCGGGCATAGCCGAGGACCGCATACTGGTGGACGAGGTCGCCGCACCGAGCGGCTTCGCCGGCCAGGTGCTGAGCCAGTCGCTGGCACCGTACGTGCCCGTGGCGGCCGAGGACGCCGTGCTGCGCCTTGTCGTGCAGACCGGTACGGCCGGCGCCAGCGGCGGAGGTGCACCCGACGTGGTGGGCATGCCGCTCGCGCAGGCGCAGCGAGCGGCGGCCGGTTGGAACCTGAGCCTGAGGACATTGGCCAACCCTGGGCTGCCCGAGGGGGTGGTGGCCCAGACACCCCCGCCCGGGCAGGTTGGAGAGGGCAACGCCCTGACACTGATAGTGAACGCGCACCCCGTGCCTCTCAGCACGGACGGGGTGCGCGCGGTGATACGCGAACCTCAGCTGAGGGAAGTGGCCTACGCCTGGACCATCTTCCCCGGCATCCGCACGCAGTCCGCCGAGGTCTGGGCCACCGACATCGAGGGCGAGCGTCAGCTGGTGGAAGAGACCACGGTCACGGGGGGCGAGATCTTCCGCGGCACCTGGCTCACCAACGCGCCGGGACCCATACGTCTGGAACTCTTCCTCGCCGGTGCCCCCTACGGGCAGCCACTCCTGGTACCCTAGTCGCTCCGGCACGCCGGACCCAGGCCCAGTGGGGTTATAGTTGCGTTTGGCTAATCGTCCGTTGCCTATGAAGGCCGCGTGCGAGTGCATGCTGCGGGCAACGCGCTTCGGAGATACAGTTCACCAGAGTTACACGGGATAAGGGGACAAGTGCTCAATACCTTCAGGGACCTGTCAAAGTACGTTGGGAAGCACCGCCGGGCGTTCGCCATCGGCTCGGTGTTGATCCTCGCCAACGGCTACTTCGCGACTCTGATACCGATCATCCCGGGCCGGGTCATCGACGGCCTCAGCGCCGGAACCATGGACATGCGCGGCCTGCTCCTGCAAGTGGCCCTCCTCCTTGGCGTGGCCGCCGTGGCCGGCGTCGCCATGGTCATGGTGCGCCGCCTGGTCCTGGGCGCCAGCTGGGACATGCAGTTCGAGATCAGGCGCGACATCTTCCACCACTTCACCAGCCTCGACGGCGGCTACTTCGACCGCACCCGGGTGGGCGACCTAATGGCGCGCCTCACGGCGGACCTGAACGCCGTGCGCATGCTGGTGGGGGTCGGCATCTACCAGGTCATCAACATCAGCGTGGTCTTCGGCTTCACCGCCTACCGCATGGTGCAGCTGAGCCCCACCCTGACCCTCATAACGCTGGCCGCGGCGCCCATCATCTCGCTCTCCTTCTTCCTCATCCTGCGCATAGTGCATAGACGCTACCAGCGGGTGCAGGAGCAGTTCTCCAACGTCTCCGCCATGGCGCAGGAGAACTTCTCGGGCATACGGGTGGTGAAGGGCTTCGGCATGGAGGACCGGGAGGTCGACAGGTTCGGCGACCTCAACAACGAGTTCGTGCGCCGCAACCTGCACCTGGTGCGGGTGGAGGGGCCGCTGCACCCCCTGATGGAGTTCCTCTTCGGGCTCACCATCTCGTTCCTGCTGCTGGTGGGCGGCCGGCTGGTGCTCGGCATCGGTGGCGACCTCACCATCGGTGAGTTCTCCAGCTTCGTCTTCCTGTTCGAGGGCATCCAGTGGCCCATGATCGCCATGGGCTGGATCGGCAGCATCGTCCAGCGCGGCACCACCTCGTGGAAGCGCCTGCGCGAGATCCTCGACAACGTGCCCGAAGTGCAGGACGACGAGAACACGGACTACTCGCTGCGCTCGGTCAAGGGCGACATCGAGTTCCGCAACGTGAGCTTGGCTTACAAGGGCGTGAAGGTGCTGGACGACGTGAGCTTCAAGATCCCGGCTGGCCAGTCCATCGGCATCACCGGCCGCACCGGCTCCGGCAAGACCCTCATCGTTAACCTCATCACGCGCATCATCGAGCCCGACTCGGGCCAGATACTCATAGACGGCATAGACCAGCGCAAGTTCCCGGTCGAGGTGCTGCGCCGCTACATCGGCCTGGTACCGCAGGAGCCGTTCCTCTTCTCCGACTCCATCGCCGACAACATCGCCTACGGCCTGCCGGAGGCGCCGGCGGAGGAGCTGCGCCCCCGGGTGGAGCGCGCCGCCAAACTGGCGCAGCTGCACGGTGAGCTGGAGGAGTTCCCCCGCGGTTACGGGACGGAGCTGGGCGAGCGCGGCGTGACGCTCTCGGGCGGGCAGCGGCAGCGCACGGCCATCGCCCGCGCGCTCATCCGCGAGCCGGCCATCCTCATCTTCGACGACGCCCTCTCGGCGGTGGATACCCAGACCGAGTCGCGCATCCTCGAGGGGCTGGCCGAAGCGCAGGAGGGGCGCACCACCATCGTGGTGGCTCACCGCGTAAGCGCTTTCCAGAACGTGGACAGGATCCTGGTACTGGACGACGGCCGCATCGTGGAGGAAGGCACCCACGAGGAGCTGGTGGCGCTGGACGGCTGGTATGCCGACGTGGACCGCCGGCAGCAGCTCGAGTCCGACCTGGAGGCAGCATGAGCCGCCTAGCCAACCAGCGCCCGGCCGACCTGCTGGACACCGACCTGCCGGATTACTCCGCGCAGGAAGCCAAGGAGGCCCTCCGGCGGGACAGGAAGGCGCGCCGCAAGGCCATGCGCGAGGAGAGCCTGCGCGACGAGGACGGCGAGGCGTTCGAGAAGGGCTACGACCAGGGCATAATGCGCCGGCTGCTGGGCTACCTCAAGCCGTACCGGCTGCAGCTCAGCATGGCGGTGGTGCTACTGCTCGTCTACTCGCTGCTGACGCCCGCCTTCCCCACCCTGCTGTCGTGGGCCATCGACCGCTACATCGTGGCCTCCGCCCCCGAGTACCAGCTGCTGAGCGTGGACGAGCGCCTGCAGGGTCTCACGTGGATAGTGGTGGCCTACATGGCGCTAAGGCTGCTGAGCTTCGGCCTGCGCTACGGCTACACGTACCTGGTGGCCTGGATGGGCCAGCGGGTGATCTTCGACGTGCGGCGCGAGACGTTCAGCAAGATCCAGCGCCTGCACATGGGCTTCTTCGACCGCACGCCGGTGGGGCGCCTCATCACGCGCATCACCTCGGACGTGGACGCCGTGCAGCAGATGATGACCGACGGGGTGGTGGGCCTGATAGCCGACGTGGGCCTCATGGTCGGCCTGCTGGTCTACATGTTCTCCATCAACTGGCGCATGGCCCTCATAACCCTGGTGGTCATGCCGCCGCTGTTCCTCACCCTCAACTTCCTCAGGCGCAGGATCCGCACGGCCTACCGGGTCACACGACTGCGCACCTCGCGCTCGAACGCCTACCTGGCGGAGAACCTGAGCGGCATGAAGACCGTGCAGCTCTTCAACCGCGAGGCCCGCAACCAGCGTCGCTACGACGACCTCAACCTGGAGCTGCTGGAAGCCAACCTGGAGCAGGTGCGCTGGTTCTCGCTCTTCTTCCCCGCCGTCAACATCATCGGCGCGCTCAGCACCGGGCTCATCCTCTTCTACGCGGGCACGCAGCTGCTGGGCGAGGCCGCGGCCAGCACCGTGACCATCGGTGTGCTGGTGGCGTACATCCAGTTCTCGGGCATGTTCTTCCGGCCGCTGCAGGACCTCTCGGAGAAGTTCAACATCATCCAGGCGGCCATGGCCTCCTCCGAGCGCATCTTCGGCTTGCTGGACACGCCGGAGCGCATCACCTCACCCGAGGACCCCACCCTCTTCGAGGACCGCTTCCGCGGCGAGGTGGTGTTCGACGACGTCTGGTTCGCCTACGACGATGACGAGTGGGTGCTCAAAGGTGTGGACTTCCGGATCGCGCCGGGCGAGTCCGTGGCCTTCGTGGGCCACACGGGCGCGGGCAAGACCACCATCATCAGCCTGGTGAGCCGCTTCTACGACGTGCAGAAGGGCGCCGTGAAGATCGACGGGGTGGACGTGAAGGACTACGACCAGGTAGAGCTGCGGCGCCACGTGGGCATAGTGCTGCAGGACCCGTTCCTCTTCTCGGGCACCATCCGCAGCAACATCACGCTGGGTGACGACTCCATCCCGCAGGAGCAGGTGGAGGAGGCAGCGCGCTTCGTGAACGCCCACAACTTCATCTCGCGCCTGCCGGAGGGCTACGACACGCCCGTGCTGGAGCGCGGCGCCGGCTTCTCCACCGGGCAGAAGCAGCTCATCGCCTTCGCCCGCGCGCTGGTGCAGAACCCGGACATCCTGCTGGTACTGGACGAGGCCACCGCCAACGTGGACACCGAGACGGAGGAGCT
>CAYXUE010000053.1:0-7496 GCA_964467885.1 uncultured bacterium
GTATGGGCGCTCCCAAGAGGAGCGCGTTTTCGTTTAAGTCTCCGCAAGCGTCAAGTTTAAGTCTCCGCAAGCGTCAAGCTTCTCGGTCTCAGTAATAGAGCTCGACGGAGCCGGATCTCGGGTCCATCTTCCTGGCGCCCCGCTAGGATGTTGAACAGCTTCGATCAACATCCCCGCGCAGTGAGGTTCCGACATGGACGCCACACCTATCCGCCCGGCATACTCGTCCTGGCCCGCATACAACCAGCGTCTACGTGACGCGGTGGCGGGGCTATCGGCAGAGCAACTCGCCATAGCTCCCTCTCCTGACCGCTGGCCGCTGTGGGCCACCCTCGGGCACGTCGCCTGCCAGCGCGTGTTCTGGCTCTGCGACTTCGCTGGTGTGCCCGGCAAGGAGAGCACGCCGTTCCAGAACGCCGCCTTCAACTGCCCAGGCGACGACGACCTGGAGAACGTGCTCGGGCCCACCGAGCTGGCAGACGCGCTCGACACCACCTTCATGATCGTGGAGCGCTGCCTGGACACGTGGAGCTTCGCATCGCTGACGGAGAGGATCGTTCGTGCGGACTTCGGTCCCGACTGGGTGCACACGCGCGGCGCCGTCATCCAGCGCGTGTTCGCTCACGACATGTATCACGCGGGGCAGGTGGTGCAGACACTGGGCATCTCCGGGTTGCGGAAGCCCGATCTGTGGGGTTGAGGCCGTGACAGCTGCAACCAACGCTTCAGACGAACGTGGAGGGACGATGACCGAAGAACAGACCGCCATCGTGAAGCGCCTGTGCACGCTCCTACAAGACGAGACGGTACAGCGGGAGGTACCCATGTTCGGCGGAATAGCGTTCATGGTCAACGAGAAGATGATCGTTAGTGTCGGGAAGCATGGCGGGTTGCTAGTCCGGGTGGACGGCGCACGCCACGATGAGTTGATAGGGCGCGCCGGGGCAGCCCAAGCGGAGATGGGCGCGGGGCGCACCATGGGCCCTGGCTGGATCGCGGTCGACGCCTCCGGCATCGAAGACGAGGAGAGCCTCGCCTTCTGGGTTCGCACCGCCCTCGAGTACAACCGCAGCGTTACCGGAGGCCGTGTTTGAGGACTTGGGCCCGGGGCAACCTCGCCCGCGCGGCCACCCGTGACATCCGTTACCCCCTCTGGTCAAGCTAGGTCATCCGCTTCCTTCGGGCCACGGCGTGCCAGAGGAGCCCCAGCCCTACCAGTGCCATGCCCGTCAACAAGATCTGGCGCTCAACGAAGAAGGCCAGCAGCAGACAGCTCAGGAGACCCGCTACCGCCACCCAGCGCGGGTAGTAGCGCCCCTCTTCGGGCAACGTCAGGGCGGCCAGGTTGGTGATGGCGTAGTACACCAGCACGGTGAAGGCACTGAAGCTCCATGTGGTCCGCACGTTGCCGGTGGTGGCGAGCAGCCCGATCAGTACCCCTACCGCGATCACCGCTGCCGTGGGCGTGCTCCCCGTTCTGTCGAGTCGGCCGAACACTGCCGGCATGTCCCGCCGGCGGCCCATGGCCAGCAGCACCCGGGACAGTCCCAGAATCAGGTTCAGCAGCACCCCGACCATAGCGGTTACTGCCCCAACGGCCAGCATGACCGGAGCCGGGCCGACGCCCAAGCGGCGGGCGGCCGCCTCCAACGGCGCGGCGCGGTTCTGCGCGTCCGCTAACTCGTCCGCGCCGGCCACTCCCACACCCACGAGCGTCACTAGCAGGTAGACGACCATGACCGCCACCAGGGCGACGATGATGGCGCGCGGGATGGTGACCCGGGGTTCGCGCACCTCCTCGCCTAAGGTGGCGATGCGGCCGTAACCGGTGTAGGCCACGAACATGAGTGCCGATGCGTACAGCAGCGCCGACAGGGTCCCGCGGCCCTCCTCGGGTGCGAAGAAGGGAAAGAAGTTGGCGGTGCCCTCACCGAGGGCCACGGGCAGTCCCGCCAGAACGAAGAAGGCCAAGCTGGCTAGGGTGACGCTGACGATGATGATGTTGGCGCGGTTGGAGCGGCGGATGCCGGTAAGCACGAGCAGAGTCAGGATGACGATCAGCGCCAGCGCAAGGGCTACGTGCCAAGCGCGGCCCTCCTGGCTGACCAGTGCAAGCGCGTACCCGGCGAAGCCCAGGGCGGCGGTGGCGGCCGAAGCGCTCTTGGCCAGAAGGAAGAGCCAGCCGGCGGTGAAGCCCAACCAGGAGTTCAGGTAGCGGTAACCGTACTCGTAGGTGCCGCCGGACACGGGATGGTTGGCGGCCAACTGAGCGCTGGACAGGCCGTTGAAGGTGGCGACAAGCGCCCCGATGACAACGGCTAGCACGACGGAGGGGCCGGTCACGCCGGCGGCGATGCCGATGGAGACGAAGACGCCGGTGCCGATGATGCTGCCTAGGCCCATCATTGCCGCGCCGAAAGTGCCTATCTCGCGGCGCAGACGCTCGCTCTCTGGCGTATAGGCGTCATCGGAGTCGGAAGCCATCCACTCGTACGTATCACGTGGGAAGGGCCGGGGTACAGAAGGAAAGGAACCAGGAGTTTGACCGCGTGCGAGGGGAACTAGGAGTTGCCGGACCACTGGCGAGTGGAGGAGCAGAGGAGGGGCACTGGATAGCACGCTCTGGGCGGCGCCCGACAGTGGCGCAGGGTGACTTTCCTGTAAGAGGACGGAACGTAGCGTGCTCCGTCTGAAACGAAGATCGTGCGGTTCCCTTCGGTCGCCGGAACCTATGCCTAGGAGCAAACGTGAAGAACTGGATCCCCCGTCGCCCCCTCGTGTCGTTGATCGTCTTGTTCGCCCTCAGTACCGCTTGCGCCCAGGGCCTCTCGTTCGGCGTCAGCCTCAACCCCACCGACCTGGTGGCCAACGCCAACGTCACCGTCCCGCTCTTCACCACCGGCCAGGCGCAGCACGCCGCGCGCGCCGAAGTCAGCTACGGCTTCCGCGACCTGCCAGGCGTCAGCGCCACCTACCTCCTTAGGGACGCCACCCCTGACCGGCTCCAGACCTACTTGGGCGCCGGCGCCGGCGTCGCGTTCCTCAACACGACTTCCATCCAGCCACTCCTGAGCCTCCACGCGCTCGCGGGCGCCAACTACCGCATCACCGGCGGCCTGGGCGCCTACGGCGAGGTCATCGCCGGCGGCAACGGGCTTGCCGCCAAACTGCAGTTCGCGCTCGGCATCGACTACACCCTCGGGGGCGACAACTGAGCTCCAAGGCCCTCCGCAACCTTGGCAACGCGCTTCTCGTGAAGTTCCTGATGGCCGCCTGCACCGACTCCGTCGGCTAGGCGAGGGGCCACGGGTTACAGTGGGCGGCCGCCGCTGGGAAGGCCAGAGATCCGGCCACCGCCCGGGGGCGTAGCAACTGCTGAAGAACTGCTTCAGGTAAGGAAAAGTACGCATGAGCACCACCGAGATCCCCAGCATCGACCGAGACCTCTTGCAGGCCGCCGTCGCCAACACGCAGGGCGCTGAAGGCGCCGGTTTCGACGAGATCGCCACGCACTACGAAGCGCAAGCCGGCACCACCAGCCCCTATCAGCTCACTACCGCACTACAGCGGTTAGTGGACGACGGCCTCCTCATGCGCACCAAGGGCCCCCGCGGCGAGAACCTCTACCACAACGCCCCGCAGGAAGCGCATGACCCGCTAGCGCTCCTCGAGCAGCAGAACAGGCAGCTCCTGCAGGCGCTGGGGACCCTGACCAGCGCCGTCACCTTCGCCACCGCGCGCCTCGACCAGCACCAGAAGCGCGACGACCAGTGGCGCGAGCTGCTTCAGGCCAATGAAGAGGCCAAACGGGCGCTGGAGGCGAGCAGGTAGCTGCCCTCTAGCAACCTCAAGAGCAACTCTCGCCGTCCAGTACGGCGGGACCGGTGTTCGCGCCGACGATGTCGTTCAGCGCGATGTCCTCGTACGTCATCGCTTCCACCCGGACGAACCCCTCATGCTCTTCGTCGATGGACACGCCGTGGCCGGCGGAGCCCTGGATAGAGGTGTTCCGGATGTGGGAGCAGTGGCTGGGGCCACCAACGCGACTGAATGTGAAGGCGGCCTCCATGACCAGGGCCTCATCGATGCCGGCGCCGGTTATCTCAACGTGTTCTGCGGCCACGCCTCCCCCGTGCATCCAGAACCCTTCCCAGCGTCCTGCTCCTGGCGCTTCTCCGGTGAACCGAACGGGCGCCCCTTCATCGCCGTCCAGGATCAGCACGGCCCCGTACTCCACTACGATCAGGCTTTCGGGTGCCATGACGAACTGCGCACCCGGGGCTATGACCGTAGTGGTGTGTTCTTCAAGGAAGATGGCGCTGGTGGCGTAAGGGAAGGCGTCGCGGGTGACGTAGTAGGGCACGTCGAGGGGCACCCAGAGTTGGTACTCGCCCTCCCCGGAGACGATATCCAGCACGGTGGAGTTAAGCGCCACGTACGGTCTGCCGTTGGCGGCAGAGCTCTCGTCCTCGAATTCCAGGCCGGTACCTCCGTAGTTCGTGCTGTCGTCCAGCCGGCCCATGTTGTTGGGCGACACGCGCATACCGTACTCGCGGTGGCCTGCCAGGATGTTGTTCCTGAACTCGCCCAGGGCGATCTCGGTGGCGTCCACGCCGCTGGTGTAGGAGCCCACGATGACGCTGTTGGTTATATGGACGGGCTCGCCGGCCCCATGGGTGCCACCTATCGCCGCGCGGCAGACGGTGCTGGCGGGACTGTAAACGCCGCCCGCCCAGTAGATATCGACATGATCCAGGCTCGATTCGAGGGCCGAGCTGCTGAAGCAGATCCCGTACCAGGAGCCTCGCGTGGCAACGGAACCGCGGAGCTGGATGCGCTGCTCGGCGGTTCCGACCGCCATGAGGCGCCCGCCGTCGTCGATGTCCAGCATCGACTCAGGAGCCGCCACGATGGTGGTGCCGGGATCGATCCTCAGCTCGGAGTACACGCGCACAGGACCGCTGAGGAGGTAGTCGCACGCTGCGCCGGTGGGGGCCAGTCTGGTGGGCATCCTCACCTCGCCGCTCAGCGTGTAGGTGCAACGGGTGTCGCCGGTATCCGGTGGATCGCCCGGGCCGGAGCCATCCGGGCTGGTGCTGCCGCAGCCGGCGAGGAGCATGAGGAGCAGTGGAACCATGAAGAACGTGCGGGCTGAAGGCATGCGCAACCCTACATTTGTGACCTGAGCACACGATGTGAAGCATCTGCTGGTGGTATGTGCACCTGTCGGATAGCCGTCCAGGAACGGATGGTCCAGGTCAGTAGCCGCTGACTCCCGCGAGTACCCGGTTTGCGGTAGGGACTAGAATCCGGCATGGCTTCCTGCTGCCGAGCCGCACCTTGCGAGGAGATCTTCAACTCGCGCACCGCCCAGTGGGACCTGCGCACCTACTTGCGTAGGGGCCTGGGCAAGGTGGAGCGCGAGATGCTAGCCAGCGTGCCCGCCAGGCAGCTGGAGGGCGCCCGGGTGCTCGAGATCGGCGGCGGCATCGGGGTGCTGCAGGCCGAATTGCTCAGGCGCGGGGCGGAGCGGGGCGAGGTCATCGAGCTGGTGGACGCGTACGCTCCCTACGCCGGCCAGCTCGCCCGCGAGCTGGGCGTGGCGGACCGCACGTCGTTCCGGGTGCTCGACCTGCTCGAGAACGCGGGTGCGGCGCAGCCCGCCGACGTCGTCCTCATGAACAAGGTCATCTGCTGCTCCGGCGAGGGGCTCGAGCTCACGCGCTTGGCGGCCAGCCTCACTCGCGGTGTGCTTGTGCTCAGTTACCCGCGCTTCACCTGGTTGGCCCGCCTAGCGGAACGCGTGCAGCACGCCTTCTTCCGGTTGCTTGGCCGGAGTTACAGGCTCTACGTGCGCAGCCCCGCCGAGATCGAGGCGGCCGCCTCCGGTGCCGGGCTGACCAAGGTGGGCTCGGGTAGCAGTGTTGTCTGGGAACACAGTACGTTCGTTCGGCCCGTCTGAACCGGTCCGCCACCCCGCTCCACGCGGCGTACTACCAGCACCATCTATAAGGCGGGTTTCTGGGCCCGGCCGGCGGCGAGCGGCGTAGACTTATCCCACCGCCCACCTAAGAGCACCAAACCACCGGAGGTATTCCGTGGCCACCGCGGTACGCAGGTACGAGAACAGCGTCCACTACGAGAGCGACAGGGACGAGCTTGCCGCCAGGATCCGTTCACTCCAGCCGGACAGCCACCGACAGTGGGGCAAGATGACGGTGATCCAGATGCTGGAGCACTGCCGACTGTTCGATGACTGGATCCAGAGCGGCGAACCCAACCGGCAGACGCTCATCGGGAAACTGGTGGGGCGCGCCGTGCTGCGGCGCATGCTGCGACCCGACAAGGCTATGGCCCGGAACGTGCCGACCATGCCGGAACTGATGGCGGCTGGGGCTGAGGATTTCGCGGCCGCCCAGGCGGGTTGGCTCACGAGCCTCGAAGCGTACGCCGATTACGACGCGGACGTCTTCGTGCATGACTTCTTCGGCCCCCTGTCGTACGAGGAACTCGGCGCCTTCGTTTGGAAACACTCCGATCATCATCTCAAGCAGTTCGGGGCGTGAGCGCGGATGTTCGATCAGTTCGATGACCTCTTCCTGAGTGGCGTCTTCGCGCCGCGCCAGGTGCTGTTACGGGGCCTGACGCTTGAGCAGGTCGGTGCGCGCCCCACCGGAGCGCGAGCCGTGAACGGACGGGCGCCTGGGTAGGCGCGCGAAGGGTCAGGTCTGCCGAGAGAGGCGCTGATCCAGCCGCATCCGCTCCTGCCGGAGGATCTTCAGGCTGCCGGCCGCCGGGTGCAGCGGGTTGATGAGGATGTTCCGTTCGTAGGGAAGCACGAAGCTGGGCGCCGCGAGCGCGAGGCTGCGCTTCTCCTTCAGCCAGGTGGTGCCGTAGGCGCGCGTCAAACGTTCGGGATCGTCCGAGTGCGCGTCCTCCCGCAGGCGGAGAGTCATCTCCAGGCTGACCTCCTCGACATCGTCCGGCAACTCGATCTCCAGGATGGTGCGTTCACCGAAGCGTGCGGGGTGGGAGAGCTGCGCCAGCGTTTCGAGGGCGGCAAGGCTGGCCGTGGCTGAGGCGTAGATGACGGGATGCCCCGCCTCGTTCCAGCGGTTGGCCACCACGCGCCCGCCCGCGCCGTCGAGGGGGTTGAAGCCCGGCGCCTGCGCGTACGCGGCGGTGTGGGGGTAGATGCGCCAGGCGCGCAAGTCAGAAGGTCCCGTACTCGATCTGCAGAAGCTTGTTCTTCACGCGTTCGTAGCCTTTGACCGTGTCTAGCAGCTCGATGGGCTTCCTGCCCTGCAGGGAGAGGATGGGCGAGGTGAGCCATTCCCTGGCCGCCTCCTCGTCGCCCAGCACGCGCTCGCCGAGGTCGAGGAGAGAGTCGAGCATCTCCACCTTGGCCGATTCAGCGTCCTCGAGCTCGCCCTTCTTGGCGCGGCGCTGGTAGGTGCGGTGGGTGACGCCGATGTAGGCTGCCATCTGCTCGCTGG
>CAYXUE010000053.1:7596-15931 GCA_964467885.1 uncultured bacterium
CGGCGCTGGTAGGTGCGGTGGGTGACGCCGATGTAGGCTGCCATCTGCTCGCTGGTGGCGCCCAGGCGCCGGGCTACGGCCTCCGAGAGCTCGAAGGGTTTGGGGGAGAAGACCTCGCGGCGGTCGTGCTTCCGGTCCTGCGGCTTGCGGGGTGGTTCCTTGACGGCCATGGCGCCCTCCTTTCTTGCCAACCTGGCACCGTATTGTACGACAAGTTGGCGCGTTCGTCGTCGTTCGTCAACTGTACAGACATGTCCACCTTCAGCGCCGCACCTCCACGCACTCCCGGCGCGTGTAAAGGGTCGGCGCCAGGCGGCTCCCACCCAACGCTCTGGTCCCAAGAAGGAGATTCTGCACTCCCTCGAAGTGCCTCGCCCCGTAGCGTGGCTTCCGGAACCGCTCTACCGTCTTCCCCCGGCGGGCCCATAGCTAGTCTCTGGGCCCGCGCGTACTGAAGGAGCAGACCCTTGCGATCAGTCACCCGTACCCGGACTACCCCTCCGCTCGCCAGTTTCTCAGGGCGACGTTCTCTCCTTTGGGTCCTCTGCCTCGCCCTGTTGCTCGCGGCCTGCGGTGGGCTCGGCGGCACGCGCGCTCCAGCGGTGGAGTTGCTCGGCGTGACGCCGGACCGTGGTCTGGTCGGTGGTGGCGTCAGTGTCACGCTCACCGGCAGCGGCTTCCTGCAGCCCACTGGTCCGAGTGGTGGCACACTGAGCGTCGAGGTATGCGGCGCGCCGTTGCAGAACGTCAAGGTGGCGGGCGACGAGCAACAGGTGATCCTGCCGCCTGCCGGCAAGGTCAGCGTCCGGGTAGGTGACAGGGTCACAGGAACCACCGGTGCTGCTGGGGTGGTTGGCGTGAGCGACGTGGTGGTACTTACGCCAGCCGGTGAGCGGCTGGTGCTGGAGAACGCCTTCGAGTGCTACGAAGCCGCGCCGGCGGTGAAGGAGTTCCGCGTGGCCGAGGCTGGGCAGGCCGGCGAGCCGACGCGCTTCGAGTGGGTCGTCGGTCACAGCGGGGCAGGGGAGGCGCTCTCCTGCATTCTGGACCCGGGCGACGGTGCGGCTCCGTACCAGGTCGCGGACTGCAGGTCTACGTCGAACTGGTCGCACACGTACTCCGAGGGCGGGACGGTCACGGCCGCGCTCACCGTGTCGGACAGCGCCGGACGCCAAGCCACCACCGAGGTTACGTTCGTTGTGGGTCACGCGCCTGCCGTAGCCAACCATGACGCACTGAGCGTAAGGGCAGACGAATTACCGCTGCTCATACCCGTCGACCTGCTAGCGGCGAACGACGAAGGCGACGGCCTGGAGGTCACCGGCGTCAGCGGCAACGCGCGCGTAACCCTGAACGAGGTAACGGACGTTGTTACGTACGAGCCCGGTGGGGCCTTCGGTGCGCTGCTGCTCGGCGAGTCGGCGAACGACA
Source organism: uncultured bacterium (assembly GCA_964467885.1). Classification (GTDB taxonomy): domain Bacteria; phylum Deinococcota; class Deinococci; order Deinococcales; family Trueperaceae; genus JAAYYF01. The sequence continues at coordinate 9,028 of CAYXUE010000053.1, forward strand.
GCTTCACTTACACCGTCAGCGACATCCGCGGCGCTACCTCCAGCGCCAACGTGACACTGACCATCGAGGGCACCGCTCGCGTGGAGGGAGTGTCCATCGAGGGCGGCGACCGCGCCCTCCCTCAAGGGGTGAGTCTCGCTCTTACGGCCAGTGTGGTGGCCACCGGTGATCCGAGTCCGGAGGTGACTTGGAGCAGCAGCGACTCCGACGTGGTCGGTGTGGACGCTACGGGAAGGGTGACCGGCCTCCAGGTAGGTAGCGCCGTCGTCACCGCGGCCAGCGTCGTCGATCCGAGCGTGAGCGGCAGCGTGACTATCACCGTCACGCCCGCGCTGGTCCTCACCATCGACACCGGGTTAGGGAGCGATCTGGAGTTCCGGCTGCCTGTTTCCGGTACCGGCGACATCACCGTCCATTGGGGTGACGGACGGGTCGAGGGGGTTGCCGATCCCGCTGGCCCTTCTCACGTCTACGATGAAGATGGCGTTTACACGATCAGCGTTGGCGGCCGGCTGACCGGGGAGCCCCGTTTCGGGCTTGGGTGGGCCGGCTGGGGCAACGCGCCGAAGATGACGAGCCTACTCTCTTGGGGGGAGTTCGAGTTCACCAGCCTCGAAGGGGCGTTCCTACGAGCGTCGAACCTGGCCGTCGTGCCGTCCGCGTTGCCCGCCAGCGTCACGACACTCAAGGACGCGTTCAACCTAGCTTCCACCTTCAACCAAGACATCGGCGGGTGGGATACCAGCAACGTAACTGACATGCACGGCCTGTTCCACGAGGCTTCCTCGTTCAACCAAGACATCGGCGCCTGGGACACCAGCAGTGTAACCGACATGCAGGACGTGTTCTCGGGGGCGGAATCGTTCAACCAGGACGTGGGCAGTTGGGACACAAGCAACGTGACCACGATGGCTGCCATGTTCTACGGTGCGCACGACTTCGATCAGGACCTCGGAGGGTGGGACACGAGCAACGTGACGAACATGGGTTCGATGTTCTTCCACGCCCGCTCCTTCAATCAGGACATCGGCGGGTGGGACACGAGCAACGTGACGAACATGAGCAGGATGTTCTCCGGCGCGTCCGCCTTCGACCAAGACCTGAGCGGCTGGTGCGTCGTGCGGTTCCCCAGCGAGCCCGAGGACTTCAGCTTTGACACGCACTGGACCCTACCCGCACCGAACTGGGGTGAACCTTGCTAATCGCGAGGCGCCCGAGGCGCGGGGCTCAGCCAGCTGATGCTGCCGTAACCGCCAGCCAATCGAACACGCTGCGCCACGACCCGACCCCACCTAGGCTCCTACCGAACCTGGCGATGACCACGCGCTGCTCCGGGTAGACGAAGAGGTACTGACCCAGGTGCCCCTGCGCCGAAACGGCGTACGGACGGTGCGCGTCAGGGGCGTACACCCACCAGCCGAGGCTGTAGTGAAGCCCCGTGCTGGGGTCGACGAGGTCCTCCGGCTGCGTCGCCATGCTGCCGTCCATCCACTCCTGTGGCAGGATCCTTCGGTCGTCGTCCGAGCCAGTAGGAACCACGCCCCCGTCGAGAAGCAACTGGCCGATCCTGGCCAGGTCGATGGGGCGGGCGTTGAAGCCGCTCTCCATCTTGGCCAGCGTCTCGCCTGGACCCGAGACGCTCCAGCTTGCGGGGTACTCGGCCCCGAGCGGGTCCCAGAGGCGGCGCTCGGCGTACTCGGCTACGCTCCCGCCCGTCACCCGCTCGAGCAACAGGCCGAGCACGACGGAGTTGTAGGAGTTGTACTTGAGATCGCCGCCCGCAGACGCCTCCAGCCCCAGCCGGCTGACATGGTCCCGCAGACGCGGTTCGTAGTACACGCGCGCCTTGTCGCCCCACGGCAGGTCGTGATCGCGGAAGCGTATGCCCGAGCGCATGGCGAGCAGGTGACGGACGGTCACGCCCTCGTACCCCGGGTCCACGCTCCGGTACTCGGGCAGGTACTGGGTGATCGGATCTTCCAGGCTCTCGATAAGGCCGTCCGCCAGCGCGGCTCCCACCAGCAACGACGTGACCGACTTGGAAACCGAGAACGTGGTGACCGGCTGGTCGCGCGCCGTAGCTGGTGGGCCGGCCGCGTACCACTCCATTAGGACCTTGCCTTCTCGCAACACCACCAGCGAGATGGTGTCACTGGTGGCGAGTAGCTCGCCCAGGTTCGTCACGGTGAGTGCCCCGCGCCGGCTCACCTCGAGCGGCTGCTCTAGGAGGTCGCCCTCCATGTCGCCAACGTCGGAAGCCCGCCAGGCGAACCACCGGCCCAGGTAGGTGTCGGTGCGCAGGTGGGCGTAGCCGAACAGCAACAGCGCCACCACGGCGATGACGCCGACGGATGCCAACCAGACTTTCATTACGGGGACAGTCTAGGGCACCTGGGCGCCCCCATCTGGGTCTACATCCTCAGATCTCGATCGGGGCGCCGAACTCCACGACCTGTTCCGGCCGGAGGCCGAAGTAAGTGCTCGTCCGCTGCGAGACCTGCGCCAGGAAGGCGAAGAGCCGCTCGCGCCACAGGGCCATTCCGCCGCTGGGAGTGGGCAGGACGGTTTCGCGGGCCAGGAAGTAGGTCACCCGGGCGGGGTTGAGCGGCGCGCCCTCCACCATCATCCCCCTGAGGTCGTTCGGTACGTGGGGGCTCTGCATGAAACCGTAGCGCAGTACCACCTGGTGCATGCCTGCCTCCAGGGGCGTGACCTGAATGCGCTCCTCGCGTGGCACGCGCGGGATCTCCACGGTTTCGATCGCCAGGAACAACACCCGTTCGTGCAGCACCTTGTTGTGTTGCAGGTTGTAGAGCAGCGCCGGCGGCGCGAAGAAGGGCGTGCCCGACATGTAGATCGCGGTGCCCGTAACCCGGTGGGGAGGTTCGCTCGCCAAGCGCTCGCGTAACGCTGCGACCGAGATCTGATCGCGGGCCAGATGCCGCACGAGCAGCTGGCGCCCCCGCTTCCACGTGGTCATGAGTGTGAAGACGCCGGCGCCCACCAGCAGTGGGACCCAGCCACCGTCGGAGATCTTGACGACGTTACCCGCGAAGAAGACGAGGTCGACGGTAAGGAAGGCGCCCGCCAGCAGGGCCACGACCGGCCAGCGCCAGCCCCAGCGGGCTCGCATGACCGCTGCCAGGAGCACCGTCGTTATCACCATGCTGGTCGACACGGCTATGCCGTAGGCGGCGGCCAGTCCGCTGGAACTGCGGAAGCCCAGCACCAGCGCGATGCAGGAGAGCATCAGCGCCCGGTTCACGTACGGCACGTACACCTGACCTATGGCCTCCGGGGAGGTGTGTCTGACCGCTACGCGCGGGCTGTAACCGAGCTGCACCGCCTGATGGGTGAGCGAGAACACGCCCGAGATCAGCGCCTGGGAGGCGATCACCGCCGCCACGGTGGCCAGCACTACCAGCGGCAAGCGGCCCCATGCCGGCGCTAGCAGGAAGAACGGGTTGCTTGCGGCTGCCGGGTCGCCGTAGACGAGCGCCCCCTGGCCCCAGTAGTTCAGCAGCAGCGCGGGCAGAACCAGACCGAACCACGGCAGGCGGATGGGCAACTTGCCGAAGTGGCCGATGTCGGCGTAGAGGGCCTCGCCACCCGTGACCACCAGGAAGACCGAACCGAGGATGAGGAAGCCCCGCCAGCCGTTATCAGCGAAGAACTCAACTGGGTGGAAGGGGCTGAGGGCAGCGAGCACGGTCGGTTGGCGGGCCACGTGCAGCAACCCGAGCACCGCCAACACCCCGAACCAGAGGATCATCACGAACCCGAACACGCGGCCCACGCGGGCCGTGCCGCGGTGCTGGATGGAGAAGAGCAGCACGAGGATGGCCACGGTTATCGGCACGACGTACGGTTCCGACAGTGGCGTAGCCACCGCCAAGCCTTCTACGGCCGATAGGACCGAGATGGCAGGGGTGATCATCCCGTCGCCGTACAGCAACGCGGTGCCGATAAGCCCCAGGGTTATCAGGGCCCGCTTCACGCCGCTGCGCAGGGCCTTGACCTGGGTAACGAGGGCGGTGAGTGCCAGGACCCCGCCCTCTCCATGGTTGTCGGCGCGCAGTACGAACACCAGGTACTTGACCGTCACCACCAGCAGCAGCGCCCAGGTGATGAGCGACAGCACGCCCAGCACGTTCCCGTGGGTGGCGGGCAGGCCATGCCCGTGGAACGACTCGCGCAGCGCGTAAAGGGGGCTGGTGCCTATGTCCCCGAAGACTATGCCCAGGGCGGCGAGAGACAGGCCTACCAACTGGCGGCCCGCATCTGAGCTGCGCGAGACCCCGGATCTGTCACCGGTTGCATGAGGGTTACGAACCATGGCGATCACTCCTGCGCGAACGCAGCGAGTCGGCCGGAACGGCTCGCGGGGAAGCTAAGGATGCCGTCCGGGACGGCGCCCGGGCCCATCCCAGGGCCACAGCGACGGCACCCGCGGATTATAGAGCCACGGCTGGCTGCGGCCCGAACGGTGGCCGACATCGGCCCGCCTTCGTGGGAGAGCGGGTCGGGGACGAGTTGGACCTACCCCTGTTCAGGCTTGTGCGTACGGGAAAGCTATATCGCAAGCGTCGTCATCGGGCCCCAGCCCGTCCCAGGCAGTGAAGTAGACCTCGCGCGGCGGGGCGATCGGCGTCTTGCCGCTCTGCTCCAACCAGGTCTCCACCGACTCGTAGGCGCGCAGGATGCGGGGGTACTCCACCTCGGCTACGGTTATGCGCGCGTACGCCTCCTCGTAAGCCGGCTCCAGCCTCACGCGCGCGTTGCCGAACGGCTCCACCGCACCTGTCACGGGCATGCACACCTCCACGGGACCGTCCGCATCGAGCGACACGATGCCGTGGTAGATGACGAGCATGGGGCCCGCCTGCTCCACGCCGGCCTGCTTGGCGTGCGTTATCAGTGCTTCCATGCTGCGCTTGATGACGTTCGGTAGTTCGTCGGCCAGCGTCCGCTCCTCGATGCTCAACAACTTGCGTTCGGGTACGGTTCTCGTCTTCACTTCGTGCATGATCTCGACCTCGTTCCTGAGGCGCCGTAGGACGCCGGCGCGCAAGTGACGCTTCACGCCCACTTCGTCCTCCACGCCTCGCCAGTACTCCTCGACCGCCCGCGCCCGCTCGATATCCGGCAGCTCGAGCAGTTCGGCGATGCGCGCCAGCGGCATCTCGAGCTGCCGCAGCGCGGATACCAGCCGAGCCTGCTCCAGTTGTTCCGGGGTGTAGTAGCGGTAGCCGCTCTGCTCGTCCACGTGCGCGGGCGGCAGTAGTCCGAGCTCGGCGTAGAGGCGCAGGGCCTTGAGGCTCAAACGGCTCTCGCGCGAGAAGCGACCGATGCTCATCAGGTTGTTGGCGGTCTGGTCTACCGGCATGAGGTCAGCTTGGGGCAGGCCCTTGGGGGAGAGTCAAGGGCCACTATCGCATGGCTACGCTTGGCCGCTCGGGCAGGCACCCTCTCGCCACGATCCTCCCCAGCCGACCGGCGTCTCCATCCCGTCGCGAGGGGCGTTCGGTTACGCTTACCCCACATGTACTTCCTTTTTTCGATCGCCTGCGGCTTCCTCTTCGGGTTCCGTCTCACCGCCATACTTTCCACCTGTGCACCTATTACGCTGCCGTACTTGTAACCGGGATTAGTAGCCGCATTGAGGGGAGGACGAGATGTCTAAGATCGTGCGTGTGTTCGGTTGGCTGGCCGCCATCGCCGGACTCTTCTTCGGCGTGGTGGCTCTCATGGCTGGTTCCGCCTTCAACCCGCTCAGCCTTATGTTCGGGTTGGCCTACCTGCTAGGTGGCTTCTTCGTTTTCGCGCTCTGCACCACCGTGGCGGATACCAGCGACCTCACTGCCGCGATAGCGGAAAGGTTGCAGTTGGAGGAGGTCAGCTAGGACCCCTTCCTCGGAGGGGAGACTCACCGCCTTAGCGGATCGAGCAGTTCCCTCAGCGTCGGGCTATCGCCCCGTGGGGTGGTGACGACTAGTCAGGCACCGCCGCGGGCGCGCTGACGTGGGCTTTCCGCCTAAGTGTCTGCCCTTGCCTCGCCCTTGAAAGCCCGGTTGACGTCGCGTAGCAGGAGGCCGCGGGCGATGAGCGCCCCTCCGTAGACGATGGCGAAGATGCCAAGCAACCACACGAGCGAGAGGATCCCCGCCCCCGGGAAGAGAACGTAAACGATCCCCAATATCAGGGACACAGCCCCGGCCAGCACAAGCAGCCAGGTCCGCGCCAAGTGCTCACGGTACCGAACGGCGATGACGATCTGCAGGATGCCTTTCGCGAGGGCCCAGGCGGCCACGAGCCAGAGGAGCGCCAGCGAGGTGATGCCGGGCCAGAGCAGGGCGATGAGACCGGCGGCGATACTAAGGAGCGAGCCGAGAAGCCGCAGCCACCAGGGGCCCACGCGGCGAGCCCCGAACAGTAGCGCCCCTAGTCCCAGAACGCCGTCGGCGAGCGTGAAAATCCCGAAGATGACGATCAATGCGCCGAGCGTGATGCCGGGCCAGAGGAGAGTGACGACGCCAACGATCAGGGCCACGACCCCGTTCAGCGTTACCGCCCACCACCTCTCGGACTGTTGCCTGAGCATGGGATACCTCCATTGTCGGTGTAGCGGGCCGCTCCGGTCTGCGACGGGCGTGGTTCCGATCTCAGAGATGATCTGGTCCGGACGTCAAGTATCGTCAAGATGGCCCGTAGTCACTACGAGTCGCTGATCATCCCCATAGGCTAGGTCCGTGCCCAACTCGACTCCAACCTCCACACCCGTGAGTAACACCCAGGTAGAGGCGTCTTGGGCTAGGGAATCCGACGACCTGCTGGAACTCCTAGAGGTCGATCCCGCGCGCGGCCTCAGCGCCGCCGAGGTGGAGGAGCGCCGCCGCCGCTACGG
>CAYXUE010000054.1:0-14779 GCA_964467885.1 uncultured bacterium
GCCACCAACCGCTCCCGCAACGCGGAGCCCGGTTGCCGCAGCGCCACAATCCTCGCCGCCAGCAGCCCCACCGGGTCGTCGCGCCTGGCTAACTCCTCGAGGTCCACGACCGGCAGGGCCTGCACGCGCACCTCGTCCACGAAGAAGTGCACGCCGACGAGTTCATGGCTGATCCGCGTGCCGGACGGACCGTTGGCTAGCAGCCGCTCGAGCTCCGCCCGGAAGGGCGTGCGGCCGGTCAGAGCTACGCGGCAGCCGACGGCCAGTGGGTTGGAGCCTTCGTCCAGTAGGCTCTGGCTCAACTCCTCCAGCAGCCTCACCAGGGCCGGCTCCACGTCCTCGGGCGTTGCCAGTTCCGTCACGTCCAGCTCGAGGTACTCCCACCGCAACGGCGTCAGGCACCTGTGCTGGAGATCCAGCGAGCCGTCGGGCGAAACCTCCAGGAGCCAGGCGCCGCGCGCCCCAGGCTCGCCAGGGTCGTTGGAGCAGAGAGATCCCAGGTACCCGCCGCGGTAGCCAGGGCCGCGGAGCCCGGAAGGGTCGGTCTGGGCCTCCAGCAGATGAGCGTCCGGCGCGTGCACGTGCCCCAGAAGCCAGGCATCCACCGGCGCCGCGGCCAACTCCGCACTGCTGACGGGCGCGTAGCGGCTGCCGCTGACGTCCCGGTCGGCGTGCAGCAGGCCCAGCGTGGTCAAGGGCTGCGGCCCGGAGCCAGCCGCTTCCACCAAGGCCGCCACCAGTTCCCCGCCCGCCAGGGGCCTCTCCTCCACCCAGCGCCGCGGGAACGACCAGCCCACCACACGCACGCGCGCGCCGCTCGCGCTCCGCAGGTCGAAGCACTCCCAGGCGCCGCCGGCCCCCAGCAGCCGTACCTCGGGCACCACCTGCACCAGCCGCGCCAACACCTCGGGGTCGTGGTTGCCGGCCACGGCCACCACCTGGACGCCATGCTCGGTCAGGCGCCTCACCCCGTCGCGCAGGTGCGCGAACGCCTCGAAGAAGTCGTTGCCGCCATCCACCAGATCGCCGGCCAGCAGCACGCCGTCCACCCGCTCGTCGAGGGCTAGCTCCACCGCCCTGCGCCAGGCTGCGGAGGGCCCCAGCTCGGCCACGCGGTCTACCAGGTCCTCGTGCAGGCGGGCGGGAACGCGGCCTAGATGCATGTCCGCTACGCAGAGCAGTTTCAAACGGTCCCCCGATCGGTGGAGAGGTAGGGCCAGGTGGTTGAGCGTGGCCTGGAGACCCGCCGGTAACGGGCCAGGCGTGAAGTCGGTGCCGTTAAATAGGATAACCGCGCGAGGGTGCCGGTTCCCCCGAACCCAGCTCCTCTTCGCGCGGTCGGCATCTATCGTCACATACAGCTGCGACAGGTAGCGTCGCTTAATCCACAACTGGTACAACCCTGTGAGCACCGACACATTAACGATGGCTATAGGCCATGTCGCTGCAGACTAGAAGGCCCGTGCGCTACGGTGTGGCCCATGAGACAAACACGTGTACGGCACATAGGCAAGTGGCTCGTTGCGGCGCTTCTGGCCGCTCTCCTGACGTCCGCCTGGGCCCAGGAGATAGACCCTCGCGGCCTGGAACTGCTCGAAGGCTTGTCGGGCGCCGATCTGCCCGAGGAGCTGCGCAACATGGACATGACCATGACCAGCGTCACCTTCATCGAGGGTGAGGAGATCAGCAGCACCTCCCGCAGCGTCGTCGACTACGAGAACGAGCGCGCCGTCATCATCAGCACGGTCATGGGCATGGAGACGCGCATGGTGATGGCCGACGGTCAGGTCAAGATGACCGCCATGGGCATGAGCCTCCCGATGCCGCCGGGCGCCGAGAGCGAGTTCGACTCCATCTTCGACCAGCCTTCCACCAACTACCTCGTGGATAGCGCCGAGCGCATCACCTTCGACGGACCCGTCAACTACGGCGACATGCTGGTGGGCGACCAGGTCACCTACGTGGGAGACGCCGGCGTTTACGGCACGCCCGACAGCCCCGAGATCCACTACGTGTTCGCCGCGGACGGCGCACTGCTCGGCCTGCACATCCCGGCCGACGAGGGCGAGATGCTGCTGGTCTACGACGAGCCCCTGCAGAGCGGGATCATCACCCACGACTCCAAGGTCTACATGCTGCAGAACGGCGAGTGGACGCTCTTCCAGCAGATGACCATCGAGAGCATGGAATACAACGTCGAACTGGACGAGAGCCTCTTCGAGTAAGCCGACACGCCACGGCTGCGCCGTGGTCGTCCCGTCGTTCCGCCGGCCCGGAGGTCAAGCGACCCCGGGCCGGCGTCGTTCTGAAGCGCATGACTGACGGGTGGGCCCGTCGTGACGCGCCGCGGGCGCTACTCCTCCTCCTGCCGCAGCAGCACCCGCGACCCGTGGTGCGCAGCCCAGACCGCGCCCCGTTCAGGGCCCTCCTTCCGCCGCAGGAAGGTGACGGGCGCCAGGTACTCCTCGAAACGCAGCGCCACCTCGTCCGCGCCCACCAGGAACGCCGGCACCACCTGCGCCGGCCTGCCCACCGCCGCCCGCAACTCGCCCGCCTCGTCAAGGTGAAGCCGCAGCCGCCCGTACGGCTCGCCCGATGCGTACGAACCCAGCAGGTCCTGAATCAGGCTTGCCGCCTCCTGCGCGCTGCCGGCGAACTCCGCGGGCCGGTGCAGTTCCTGCGTCACGGGCCGCCCCGCGTAAGCGTTGATGGCCATCAGCGCCATCTTCAGGCTCGGCAGGCCCACCAGGTTGCTCAGCACCACCACGCCTACGCCCAACTCGGGCACCCAGGCCAGGTAGCTCGAGACGCCCTTCAGGCTGCCGCCGTGACCGATGAGGGTCAGGCCGTCCGCGTCCTCGATACGCAACCCCAGGCCGTAGCTGCTGCCCGGTCCAGCTGGCACCCTCCCCCGCGCCATCTCGCGCACCCGCTCCGGCGCCAACAGGGGGGTGGCTGAGCCCGCTTGCGCCGACGCTTGCGCCGACCCCGGACCTTCGGCGGGCCCGGCCGAGGCCATGAGGAAGCGCACCCAGGCGCGCAGGTCGGAGAGGGTGGACTTGAGCATGCCGCCGCCCAGCATGCGGCCGGTGGTCTGCCAGGCGGGCGACGGGAGGACCGCGCCGTCGGGGCCGGGCGCGTAGAGGGTGGAGTGGTTCCCGTCCGCCAGCACCTCCTCCAGCGAGAAGGTCGAGCGACGCATGCCCAGCGGCTCCAGGATGCGGCGGCGCACGAACTCCTCGAAGGGCAGACCGGACACGCGCTCCACCACGCCACCCATGAGCGAGAAGCCGTCGTTGCTGTAGCTGAACTGCTCACCCGGCTGGGCCAGGATCACCGCGTTGCGGTTGAGCCACGCCACCAGACCCTCGAAGCTGCTCACGCCGCGGGATAAGCGCTCGACCTCGGCCAGGCCCGCGGCCTCGTCCAGGCTGGCCGGCAGGGTGCTGAGCGCCTCCTCCCTGTCCGCCTCGCCCGTCACGGGGTCCTCCAACTGACTGGCCAGCCGCAGCCACGTCATGGTGGGGGTGGGCGCCAGGCCGCTGGTGTGCTCCAGGAAGTGCCTGAGCGTCGGAGCGCTGCCCTCCGGCCAGAGCGTGAACGGCAGGTAGCGCGTCACGGCGTCGTCCAGGCTGAGCAGGCCGTCCTCCGCCAGCAGTTGCAGGCTGAACGCCGTGAAGGTCTTGGTTATGGAGGCCACTCCGAAGATGGTGTCCGCGTCCACGGGTAGGCCGCGCTGCACGTCGCGGTGGCCGTAACCCGCCTCGAGTAGCACCCGGTCCAGGTCGAACAGCGTGAGGGCCACGCCGGGCGCCCGGGTCCGCGCTAGCAGGGGTGCGAGTTCCGCCTCAAGCGCCTGGCGCCAGCCCTCCGGGGGCGTGTGACGGGCCGCTGCTCCAACGCTGGCGGGCGCAGCTACTCCTGATCCTGGTTCACGTGCCATATCTCCTCCGGAGGCCTGACGTTGTGCCGAGGCTACCGCGCGCCTGGCAGGGCAGCTAGCGCGAGCCGCCCCGTAACAGACCAGCGACTGGGAGAACGAAGCGTCGTTCACCCGGTTGCGGCAGCGCTACACGTACAATGTCGGAAGTCGCGCCCGGCGAACGTTCGGCGTGGCCCACATTGCCACCGATGAGTATCGACGCTTCCTATCTTCCCTACATAGTGCTGCTGCCGTTCCTCGCCAGCGGCTTGTCCCTGTTCCTGCCCGCCAAAGCCCACAACCTGACCGCCGGACTGGCCGGGCTGGTGGCCGTGCTCACCCTGGCGGCCACGGTGCTGCTCTACCCGCAGGTAACGGACGGGGCGGTGCTGCGCCAGGACGTGGAATGGCTGCCGCGCTTCGGGCTGGACCTCACCTGGCGCATGGACGGCGTGTCGTGGATGTTCGCCCTGCTCATCGCCGGCATCGGTGCGCTGGTGGTGCTCTACGCGCGCTACTACATGTCGTCCGAGGATCCGCTGCCGCGCTTCTACTCGTTCCTGCTCGGCTTCATGGGCTCCATGCTGGGCCTGGTGCTCTCGGGCAACCTCATCCAGATCGTCTTCTTCTGGGAGATGACGAGCCTCCTGTCGTTCCTGCTGATCGGCTACTGGTACCACAACGCCAACGCCCGCGAGGGGGCGCACATGGCGCTGGTCATCACCGCGCTGGGCGGCTTCGCCCTACTCATAGGCATGCTGATCCTGGGGCACATCGTGGGCTCGTACGACGTGGACGTGTTCCTGGCCTCGCTCGAGACCGTGCGCTCGAGCCCCCTGTTCACGCCGGCACTGGTGCTCATCCTGCTGGGGGCGTTCACCAAGAGCGCGCAGTTCCCCTTCCACTTCTGGCTGCCGCACGCCATGGCCGCGCCCACGCCGGTCTCGGCCTACCTGCACTCGGCCACCATGGTCAAGGCCGGCATCTACCTGCTCATCCGCCTCTGGCCCATCATGTCGGGCTCCGAGACCTGGTACTACACCGTCAGCATCGCGGGCCTGGTCACCTTCCTCGTGGGCGGCATCTTCGCCGTGGTGCAGAACGACCTCAAGGGCATCCTGGCGTACTCCACCATCAGCCACCTGGGGCTCATCACGCTGCTGCTGGGCCTCAGCACGCCCCTGGCGCTGGGCGCCGCCATCTTCCACATCTTCAACCACGCCACCTTCAAGGCGTCGCTCTTCATGGCCGCCGGCATCATCGACCACGAGACCGGCACGCGCGACGTGAGGCGATTGTCGGGCCTCATGCGCTACATGCCCATCACCGGCGCCCTGGCCATAATCGCGGCCGGCTCCATGGCGGGCGTGCCGCTGCTCAACGGCTTCATCTCCAAGGAGATGTTCCTCACCGAGGCGCTGGAGGTGCACACGGGCTCGCTGCTGGACCGGCTGCTGCCCGTCTTCGCCACCATCGGCTCCGCCTTCAGCGTGCTCTACTCGGTGCGCTTCATCCACCAGGTCTTCTTCGGGCCCAAGCCCAAGGACCTGCCGCGTGAGCCCAAGGAGCCCGTCAGCTGGATGCGCCTACCGGTCGAGTTCCTCGTGCTGGTCTGCCTGGTGGTGGGCGTGGTGCCCGGGCTGGTGGTGGGACCCCTGCTGCAGACCGCCGTCTCGCCGCTGCTCGGCGTGGCCACCCCCGACTACGACCTGGCGCTGTGGCACGGCTTCACCCCCGCGCTCATGCTCAGCATGATCGCGCTGGTGGGAGGCCTGCTGGGCTACGTGCTGCTCTACCGCTACCTCGGCAACCGCGACTACACCACCGCCCCCTGGACGGGCCGCGTGCGCGCGCGCCAGCTGTTCGACTACGGTCTGCGCTACCTGGAGGTGGGCGCCACCCGCTTCACGCGCTTCTTCGGCACCAGACGCCTGCAGCCGCAGTTGTTCCTACTCGTTCTGGTCACCATCATCGCTGGCGCCTCGCCCTTCCTCCTCGAGCGCTTCAGCGGCCGGCCGCTGCCGGCCTTCATGGGCTCGCAGCCGCTCACGCCCAGCGACCCCAGCTTCATCGCCATCTGGATCCTGGGCGCGGCCTCCGCCATCGGCGCGGCCGTCATGGCCAAGTTCCACCGGCTGGCGGCCGTGATCCTGGCCAGCGGAGCCGGGCTGGTGGTGTGCGTCACCTTCGTGTGGCTCTCCGCCCCGGACCTGGCCGTGACTCAGCTGCTGGTAGAGATCGTGACCACCGTGCTGCTGCTGCTGGGCCTGCGTTGGCTGCCGCGGCGCCTGGAGGGGCTGCCCCCTCCCGGAGGCGTGCTGCGCGCCAACCTGCGCCGCTGGCGCGACCTCGCGCTGGCGCTGCTGGCGGGCGGCGGGTTGGCGGCCTTCGCCTTCGCGGCCATGACGCGCCCCGCCGTGGACGGCATCTCCGACTTCTTCCTCCGCAACTCGTACGAGGGTGGGGGCGGCAAGAACGTGGTGAACGTGCTGCTGGTAGACTTCCGCGGCTTCGACACCATGGGCGAGATAACGGTGCTCGGCATCGTGGGCCTGACCGTGTTCGCGCTCCTGCGCCGCTTCCGGCCGGCGCGCGAGGTGCTGGGCCGCCCCAAGCAGCAGGTGCGTCAGCTCGAGTACGACGAGTCGCGCGAGGGCCGCGAGGCCGGCGACACGGCGGCTGATTACCTGCACGTGCCGCGCGTGGTCATGCACCTGCTCTTCCCCGTCATCAGCCTGGTGGCGGCGTTCCTCTTCCTGCGCGGCCACGACCAGCCGGGCGGCGGATTCGCGGCCGGGGTGGCCATGTCCATCGCCTTCATCCTGCAGTACATGGCCAGCGGTACCCGCTGGGTGGAGGAGCGCCTGCGGGTGCTGCCCCTGCGCTGGATCGGCGTCGGGCTCCTCCTGGCGGCCGCCACGGGCATGGGCTCCTGGCTCTTCGGCAGACCGTTCCTCACCTCGGCGCACACCACCGTCAGCATCCCGCTACTGGGCGACCTGCACCTGGTCTCCGCCACCTTCTTCGACCTCGGCGTCTTCGTACTCGTGGTCGGCGCCACCGTTCTCATGCTCATCGCCATCGCGCACCAGTCCATCCGTAGGCCCCGCGACCCCGAGCCTCCCGCCGTCACCGAAGCCGACGACCCCGACCTGGAAGCCGAGGGCACCTGATGGAGATAGTCCTCGCCATCGGCATCGGCGTGCTGGCTACCGCGGGCGTCTACCTGCTGCTCCGGCCACGCACCTTCCAGGTGATCATCGGCCTCACGCTCACCACCTACGCCGTGAACCTCTTCCTGGTCAGCACCGGCCGCGTGAAGCTCGGCGCACCGCCTCTGGTGGAGGGCGCGGTGGTGGACGTGGCGGCGCACGCGGACCCGGTGCCGCAGGCTCTGGTGCTCACCTCCATCGTCATCTCGTTCTCCATGACGGCGCTCTTCCTGGTGATCCTCCTGGCGGCCCGCGGCCTCACCGGCACGGACCACGTGGACGGCGAGGAGGGTGAACGGTGACCGGCTTCGCCAACCACGTCATCATCCTGCCCATCATGCTGCCGATCGTGGCCGCCGCCTTCATGCTGCTGCTCAACGAACGCCGGCGCACCCTGAAGAACCGCATCAGTATCGGTGCGGCGCTGGGCATAGCCGCCAGCGCCATCTGGCTGCTGGTGCAGGTGGAGAACCCCAACACGCCCGAGGCGTTCGTTTACAAGCTGGCCAACTGGTCGGCGCCCTTCGGCATCGTGCTCGTGGCCGACCGCCTCTCGGCCCTCATGGTGCTGGTCACGGCCACCGTGGGCGCCGTGGCGCTGCTCTACTCCACCTCGCGCTGGGCGGTGCTGGGTCCCCGCTTCCACAGTCTCTTCCTGCTCCTGCTCATGGGGCTCTCGGGCGCCTTCCTCACGGGCGACCTCTTCAACCTCTACGTCTTCTTCGAGGTGCTGCTGGCCGCCTCCTACGGCCTGCTGCTGCACAGCTCGGGCCGGCGCCGCGTGAAGGCAGGGTTGCACTACGTGGCCGTCAACCTGGCGGGCTCGTTCTTCTTCCTGGTCGGCGTGGGCGTTATCTACGCCCTAACGGGCACGCTCAACATGGCGGACCTTGTTGAGCGCCTGGCCACGCTGGATCCCGACCAGATCCCGCTCCTCAAGGCGGGGGCCGCCGTGCTCGGCATCGCCTTCCTGGTGAAGTCGGGCGCCTGGCCCCTCAACTTCTGGTTGCCCACCACCTACGCGGCCGCTGCGGCGCCGGTGGCGGCCATCTTCTCGGTGATGACCAAGGTTGGGGTGTACATCATCCTGCGCCTCTCCTCGCTGCTCACCGGTACGGAGGGCAGCTTCGAGCTGTTCGGCGCCTCGTGGCTGCTCTTCGGTGGTGTTGGCACCATCCTGTTCGCCACGTTCGGGGTGCTCTCGACCAGGCACGTGCCGCGCATAGCCGGGTACGCCACCATCATCTCCTCGGGCACCGTCCTGGCCATCATCGGTAGCGGCAGCGAGGCGGTCATCAGCGCCGCGCTCTACTACCTGGTGGGTTCCACCCTGGGGCTGGCGGCCCTCTTCCTGCTGGCCGACCAGATAACGCGGCGCGAGCGGCTGGAGGCGGCCGATCAGGACGTGGGCCCCATCTTCCACGACGACTACGAGACGGCGCTGCAGAGCGAGTTCGAGGGCGTGGAGGTGGGCGCGGACATCCCGCTCACCACGGCGCTGCTGGCCAGCACCTTCTTCCTGGTCACCGTGCTCCTGGTGGGCCTGCCGCCCCTCTCCGGCTTCATGGCGAAGTTCGGCATCCTCTCCGGGCTGCTCACCGCCTGGGTGGGGCAGAACGGCGCGCCCTTGGCCGGCACGCAGACCGCGGCCTGGCTGCTGGTGACCCTCATCGTGCTCTCCGGCTTCACGCTGCTGCTGGCCCTCGTGCGTAGCGGCATAGATACCTTCTGGACCAACCACGAGCAGGCCGCCACCATGGCGCTGAGGCCCGCGGAGGCGGCAGCGGTGGTGCTGCTGGTGCTCATGGCCATCGCGCTCTCGCTGTTCGCCGGGCCGGCCCTGGACTACACGGACCTCGCTAGCTCGTACCTGGCCGATCCGGACGTCTACGTCAGGGCCGTGCTGGGCGGCGTGGAGCTCGTACCCAACGACGTGGTCCAGATCCAGGGCGAGCTGGGTGGCGGTGCGGAGGCGGGGGTGACGCCGTGAGACGCGTCCTGCCCCACCCCATCATGTCGGTCGTGCTGCTCGTCATGTGGCTCATGCTGTGGGAGTCGCTCGAACCGCTCCAGGTGATCATGGGCGTGCTACTGGCGCTGCTACTGCCGCGCACCCTCGTGCTGCTGGAAGAGGAGCCCTCGCGCACCAAGAAGCCGCTGGTCATCCTCAAGCTCTTCTTCACGGTGCTCTACGACATCGCCGTCTCCAACGTGAACGTGGCGCGCATCGTGCTCACCGGTCGTGAGGGCAGCATCCCCACCGGCTTCGTCAACATCCCTCTGGAACTGCGTAACCGCCACGGCCTGGCCGTGCTGGCGACCATCATCACCTCCACACCGGGCACGTTCTGGGCGGCCTACAACCGGCGCACCAACGTGCTGACCATCCACGTCTTCGAGTTGCTCGACGAGGAGACCTCGCGCCGCACCATCAAGGAGCGCTACGAGGCGCCCCTGCGGGAGATCTTCGAATGAGCGTGACCATCGTCAGTTGGGCTCTGCTGGGCGCGCACGCCATCCTGTGCGTGGCCATGCTTCTGGCCGCCATCCGGGTCTTCATCGGACCACGCGCGCAGGACCGCATCCTGGCCTTCGACGCCGTCTACCTCAACGCGGCGCTGCAGGTGATACTGCTCGGCATCCGCGCTGGCACCAGCGCCTTCTTCCTGGCGGCGCTGCTGATGGGGCTGCTCGGCTTCGTGAGCACCGCCGCTCTGGCCAAGTTCCTCATGCGCGGGGAGGTCATCGAGTGATCACCCAGCTGCCCTTGTGGGCCGCCATCCTGGTCGCCCTCCTGCTTCTCGGCGGCGCCATGCTGGTGCTGCTGGGCTCACTCGGCCTGCTGCGCGCGCCCACCTTCTACAGCCGCGTGCACCCGCCCACGCTGGGCTTCACGCTCGGCATGAGCGGCATCCTGTTCGCTTCCATCGTCTACTTCTCCGTGACCGGCAGGCGACTCGCTGTGCAGGAGTTGCTCCTGATAGTCTTCCTGCCGGTGGTGACGCCCGTGACCATGATGCTCCTCGCGCGCGCCGCCATCTTCCGCGATCGCCGCCTACGCCGTGACGACGATGAGGCGTACGCCCGCTCGGTCCGGGTGGCGGAGGAGCTGGCGCAGGCGGAGGACGAAGCCGCGCGTCATCCGGAGCCGGAAGAAGAACCTCCCTCTTGAGACGCCCCGTGGGCGCGGAGAAGAGCATGTCGAACCTAGGCTTACTGGGCCTGGGTATCGGCGCGGCCAGCCTTTCCATCACGTGGGGCCTCTACAACATCTTCATGCCGCTACTGCTGCGCGACTTCGTCGCCTCCAGCGGCGTGCGCGGCGCCATCATGGGCATAGACAACGTCCTGGGCCTGCTGTTCGTGCCGCTCATAGGGGCGCTCTCGGACAGGCTGGACGGCCGCTTGGGCAAACGCCTGCCTTTCCTGGTCGTCAGCATGCCGCTGGCGGCGGTGCTGTTCGCCGTCCTGCCCTTCTCGCGCGCCTCGCTCTGGACTCTGCTGGCGGTGGACATCGTGTTCCTGCTGGCCATGACCGCCTTCCGCGCGCCCCTGGCCGCCCTCATGCCGGATCACGTGGCGCCCGCGCACCGGCCGTGGGCCAACGGAGTCATCACCATGCTGGGCGCAGTGGGGGGCGCGCTGGCGCTGCTGCTGGTGGCGCCCCTGGCCGACACGGCCATCTGGGTGCCGTTCGCGGTGGCCGGCGCCGTGACCCTGGTAGCGGTGGTGGCCGTGCGGGCCGTGTCGAACCCCCATCCGCCGTACGTGGCCACGGGCGTCATCCAGGAGGACGCGCCGCTCCTGCCGGGTCTCCTCAAGCAGTCGGCCAGGATCTTCGACCCGCGGCACGGGCACGTGTTCTACCTGCTGATGGCGGTGTTCTTCTGCTTCTTCGGCTACTCCGCGCTGGAGGCGCAGTTCAGCACCTTCATCACGGAGGAGTTCGGGCTCACGGGCGGGCGGGCCAGTCAGATGATGGGCGCCACCGTAGTGGGCTTCGTGCTGTTCGCGCTGCCAGCAGGCACCATGGTCAAGCGCTTGGGTGAGGTGAACACCATGCGGCTGGGCACCACCTCGCTGGCGTTCTGGCTGGGCATCGCCTCCTTCGTCACCAGCCCCGTGTGGCTCACGCTGCTACTCATCCTCGGCGGCGCCTCCTGGGCCTTCGTGCTGGTGCCCGCCTACCCGGTGGTGGTCAACCAGGGCGGCGAGGACGAGGTCGGCTTCTACACGGGCATGTACTACCTGTTCGGCGCCGTGGCCGCCATCCTGGCCCCGGCCGGGGTGGGCTGGGCCATGGACCAGGTCGGCAACGCGGCGCTCTTCCCCGCCGTGGCTATCGCCATGACGTTAGGCCTCCTCTTCCTTTCCGTGGCAGAGTGGAGGAGGGGCCGCCTGCCCGGCGCCGGGCGCGAACCGCAGCTCTGAGCCCCGCAGGATGTGAACTTTCGCGGGTCTGTCACGCTGTTCCAATGAGTACCGTTATAAGAACGGGCACAGCGATCTCCTGCACGTGCCTTGATCGGGGGGGGTAAGGCGACATGACCACCCGAAGGGACGATTCACTACACGAATGTGCTCCTCCTCCCAGCCGCCGGGCGCCGAACGCGCTCCGGGGCCATCAGCCCGAACCCATCTGTCCATCGACCGGACATCGACCACTCCCGCTTACCTGCAGCTGAAGAGCCAACTGGAGCGGTTGATAACCGCCGGGGCCCTGGGCCGTGGCGAGGCGCTGCCCTCCGAACGCACCCTGGCGCAGGAACTGGGCATCTCGCGCATGACCGTGCGGCGGGCACTGGAGGGGCTGGTGGAGGCCGGCCTGGTCGAGTCGCGCCGCGGGTCCGGCACCTTCGTGCGCAAGGAGGGGCTCGATCAGAACGTCCAGCAGCTCGTCAGCTTCTCGGACGAGGTCGCGAGGGCGGGCTATCAGGCCGGTTCGACCGTCATAGCCATAGAGCAGTTCCCGGCCGGGGAGCTGGTGTCGCGCTCGTTGGACGTGGAGTTGGGCACCACCATCCTGCGGCTGCTGAGGCTCCGCACGCTGGACGGCGAACCGTTCGAGATGCAGGACGCCTACCTGCCGCCCCGCTTCCTGCCCCTCTCCATCGTGGACCTCACCCAGTCCGGCAGCCTCTACGAGACGCTGGACACGCAGTTCGGGGCGCGGCCGCTGCGGGCCGTGCAGACGGTGGGGGCCAGGCTGGCCACGCAGACCGAGGCCCGCTACCTGAAGCTACCGCGCGACGTGCCTGTGCTGTCCAAGCAGCGTGTGACGTACGGGCTGGACGAGCGCCCCATCGAGTTCGTGCTCTGCGCGGCGCGCAGCGACAAGTTCCGCTTGGTGTTCGAGGTCGGATAGGGGAGCGGGGACCGGATGCGTGACGGCCCCCGCGGAGGAGTATCGGTTGTCGGTTACCGCCTAGTTCCGTACGGCTCCTGCCTGGAGGATGGCCTCGATTGCCGGCTCCAGCGCCACCGAGATGCCCTCCAGGCGCGCCGAGGGCACGCCGTCGGGATCGACCACGGTGACGAGGTTGCTATGTGCGAACACGCCGTTGCCGGCATCGCGGTACTGCACGCCGAGTAGGGTGGCCAGCTGCCGCGTCTGCAGCGGGGTGCCGACCAGCCAGTGCCAGTTCTCCTTGTCTAGTCCCTTGTCCTGGGCGTAGGCCAGCAGGTTCTGCGGGGTGTCTCGCTTGGTGTCGAACGACACCATGACGAACTGGGTCTCCTGGCGCAGGTCTTCGGGCAGCGCCGCCTCGATCTCCTCGGCGGAGCGCACGAGCAGCGGGCAGGCGGTGGTGCAGTCGCCGTAGAACATCACGAAGACGGAGGGCGAGCCGCGCAGGTCGGGCAGCGCCATGGGCCGGCCGTGGTGATCCGTGAACTCGCTGGCCAGGTGGTAGATGGAGGTGCCGGGCAACTCGGCCGCACTGAGCTCCTCGTGGTTGGCGTGGTCGTGGGCAGCATGGTCCGAGGGATCCGAGTGGTCCGCATGGGCCGAGTGGTCCTCGTGGTTCGAGGGATCCGGGTGTTCCGAGTGGTCTGCGTGGTCCGAGTGGTCCGCCTCGGTGGCGTGAACTGCGTGGTCGGCGCTCCCGGCGCCTTGCTCGGCGGCCTGCTTGCTGTCGTCACCGCCGCAGGCGGCCAGCGCCAGGGTGGTCAGCAGCGCCAACAGCAGGGTGGTCAGGCGGAGGCTGCCGCCCCTGCGGGTCGCGCGAGTCTCTAGGTTCTGCTGGGTGCTCATGGCTCCTCCGGATCCGCGCTGGTTCGGGCTGATCGCCTTGGCGCTGGAGTGCGGTTCCCGGCGGCTCACAGTCCGCCGCCGCTGGCGCAGCGGAAGCCCAGGCCGCTGTTGCTGTAGTTGCCCTCCAGGCCGTTGCGGAAAGCGTAGCGCAGGAAGGCCGCGTAGTCGCTCTTGTCCGAAGCGCCGGCGCTGCCGCCGCCGCAGACCAGCTGAAGGCGCCTGTCGCCCTCGCTGCGTGAGTCGCCCGTGGCCATGCCGGCGCCGATGTCGAAGACCCACTCCCACACCGAACCGTGCATGTCGTACACGCCGAAGTAGTTGGGGTCCGCCTGGCCCACGGGCTGCGGCACGGCGGGGCGGGTGGAGGTAAGGGTGAGGATGCGCTCGTTGAAGCCGGGTTCCAGGGAGCCGTCCGGGCCCTGCTGGCCGGCCTTGCCCACGTACTCCCACTCGGCTTCGGTGGGCAGGCGGGCGCCGCGGGCCTCGCAGTAGGCGGCGGCGGCGAACCACGAGACGTTGGTCACGGGGGCGTTGGGGTCGAGGCTGCCCAGGTCGTAGTCGCCGGCCCAGCGCGCCAGGTAGCCGGGCGCACCGAAGACCTCGGGCATGTTGGAGCGGGTCCAGGTGGGGTTGGCCATCACGAACTGCAGGAACTCGGCGTTGGTGACGGGGAAGAGGTCGATCTGGAACGGTTCGATCCTGGTCTTCTCCTCGCCTTCGATGGGGAAGAGGAGCTCCACCGTGCCGCCTTCTATGTCGGCCATGGCGGGCAGCTGCAGAGCCACGCGCTCCTCGGTCTGCGCCGCGGTCTTGGCTTCCGCTTGGGCGCTGGCCGAGGTCAGCAGCGCCCCGGTGAGGGTCAGCGCCAGGCTGATGAGTGTGGCTACGGTGCGTGTCATGCTCGCTCTCCTAGGCTCCGGGTTCCGCTCTCTGCTCTTCTTCTAGCTGGCGGGCCGGCTTGAGTGCTGTGCTCGAGCCGGCCCTTTCCAGGTGTTGGAAGTCAGGTCACTCGCTTACGGTTACCGGGCGTCCGGGTCGTAAGGCCCGATGTGGGTGCGTTCGGTGAAGACGTAGTGGTCTTCGTCGCCGGTGGCCACGATCTGCCCTATGGCACCCTTGTTGAAGGCTCGGAAGATGGCGTGGTCGACCATGTTGTAGGTGCCGGGGACGTCGATCACGAACTCCGCTACGGCCGCGGCGCCTGCTGGGATGAAGGTGGTCTGCACGTTGTGGTTCTTGAGCGTGCCGGCCTCGACCCAGACTTCGTCGAAGATCTCGCCGATGACGTGGAAGCTGCTGCTGAGGTTGGGGCCGCCGTTACCGACGAAGAGGCGGACGGAGTCGCCGGCTTCGACGAAGAGGGCGTTGTCGCCGACCAGCGAGTTGGCCGAG